>NZ_JBHSQK010000039.1:0-50105 GCF_042658055.1 Pseudonocardia lutea | reverse complement strand
GGCTCGGGGGGCGGCCAGCGGGCCTGTTGACCGAACCTCGAGGGCTCGTTCTGTCCGGCGTCTCGCTGACGACGAGAAAGTTACGCCCCGCCGACGGCGAGGGTCAAACCGGGGTCCCCCACCCTCGAACCGGCCCATCGCCGCAGGTCAAGGAGGTGCGCCCGACGCCGTCGGCCAGGTTGACGGCAGATTTCGCGCTTCATGACGCCGGTCACACTTTGTCGTCGAGGATCGTTCCGGAGGCCGCAGAAGGCCGCCCGTACCGGCCTGACCTGCGAGGACAAGACTGAGCGGCGGTCACGGTGCGCAACTCCCCGTCCGTCGGCCCGGGTGGCGCCCCGCGAGCGAGCGCCGGCTGTCGTTCGACGCGACCGGGGACGGGTTCGTCCCCCAGGAGATCCCCACCCGCCCCCGGCCGACGGAGAGCACCGACCGGCTCGGGTGGTCCCCACGCGTGTACGCGAGGGCGCGCGAGGCGGCGGGGGCCGGGAGCTCGCCCGGGGGCCGGCTGCCGCTCCTCCCGGGACATCTCGATCATTTGCTTTCGGAAGCACCTACTCCGACCGGGGCCGTGGATACCGGGGGCCGCCCGTGATCGAACCGCGATCACCACCCGAAAAGTCCGTGGTCCACGCCCACGACCGCTCGATCGAATTCGGGGAAACGCGATCCGTGGACACGTCGTCGCAGGCAGCGACCGAGGGACCACCCGTTCGGGCGTGCAACTCGTCCCGCTCCGTCGCGTTGGACCGGATGAGCGTCTCCCACCGGACGCGCCGCGAACGCGGGGGCGAGCAATTCCGCGGCGGCCGGTGGGAGACGCTCTTTCCGTTCACCGAGAATTCAGCTCCACGCGGCGCAGCACCAGCCACCTTCGGGGCCGTGGGCGACCCGGCCTCGACCACCGCCGCCACCCACGGGCCCGTGAGCACGTCAGACCCCCGTCGTCGAGCCGGGGCGCACGATCATCAGGACGACGACGACCGCCCAGAGCAGCGCGAACACCCCGGACGTCATCGACAGCCGCCGCGCGGTCACCGGTGCGCGGCTGTCGCTCTCTCCCCCGAGGGCGGCCACCACCTCGGCCTGCGCCGGGAGGATCCGAAGCCCCAGGAGCGCCGCGGCCGCCGCCGTGAGGACGAGGGAGGCGATCAGCCACGCGTCGCCGAGCACGCCCATCGCCACCGCGGTCCCCAGTCCGAAGACCGGCACCGCGATCGCGAGGACCGCGTAGACCCGGCTGATTCGGTGGAGGAGCGTCACCGGGGCGGCCGACCCCTCGCCCGCGAGGGCCGCGCGGGCGTACCGCGGGAACATCGATGTGGCCACGGTCACCGGTCCGACGAACACGATGGCGGCGAGGACGTGGACCGAGAGCAGCACGGCCGTCACATCCGTCTCCTTCCTCCGGCTCGGGAAAGCCGGGTCGAGTTGCAGAGAGGCTGAAACTCCGGTCTCGGCACACCCCTCCGGGGGCACGATCGGGGCTCCCTCCCCTTCAGTTCGGCTGAAACCGGCGCCACGGCCCGGCCCCCACTTCACCGGAACACGGCGGCATCCACTTCCAGTCAAGCTGAAACTAGCAGCCCGATCAGGGGGTGTCCTCCCCCAGCCGCCCGAGCATCCCCACGAGGGTGCGGGCCAGGAGGGCGCGCTCGGGCCGGGGAACGGAGGCGAGCATCCCCCGTTCGACCTCGGCGACGGCCTTCTCCGCCCGGGTCAGCAGCCGGCGCCCGTCCGGTGTGACGTGCAGCTCGGCCACGCGGCCCCGCCCCGGCTCGGTGCGGCGCTCCACCGCGCCGCGCTCCTCGAGCTGGCGCAACGTCGCCTGCATGCTCTGGGCCGTCACCCCCGCACGGCGTCCGAGCTCGCTGTAGGACAGCCCCGGTCGTCGGGCCAGGTGTCCGAGGGCCGACAGGTGCCGCATCGTGAGCTGCTCGGCCCGCAGCGCCGTGTCGATCTCCTCGCGCACCCGCCGGCCGAGCGTGGCGAGCAGCACGGCCACGGCGCCCGGGCCGACCGGCGGTCCGGCAGGGGGCGGTGCGGGGCTCGACACGGCGTCATCATGCCCGTCCGGGCGACCGGTCCCCGCCGGGACGCTTTCGGGAACGCCGCCGGCCCCGCACCACGGACGGGTGCGGGGCCGGCGGTCGCGGGGGTCACCCGCCGGGCCGGGGATCGGTCGGCCCGGCGGGGAGCCCCTGCGGATCCCGGACGCGGCCGGGACGTGGGAGCGGATCAGGCGTTCTGGGGGAAGCCCAGGTTGATGCCGCCGTGCTGTTCCCGCGCAGCCGGGTCCAGCCAGCGGGTGGTCACGACCTTGCCGCGGGTGAAGAAGTGGAAGCCCTCGACCCCGTGGGCGTGGGTGTCGCCGAACAGCGAGTTCTTCCAGCCCCCGAAGGAGTAGTAGGCCATCGGCACCGGCACCGGCACGTTGACGCCGATCATCCCGACCTCGACCTCGTTCTGGAACCGCCGCGCCGCCCCGCCGTCGTTGGTGAAGATCGCCGTGCCGTTGCCGTACGGGTTGGCGTTGATCAGCTCCACGGCCTCGTCGTAGGACTCCACCCGCACCACCGACAGCACCGGGCCGAAGATCTCGTCGGTGTAGATGCTCATGTCGGTCTGCACGTTGTCGAACAGCGTCGGGCCCACGAAGAACCCGGGCCCGTCGGCGTCGAACTCGCCCTGCCGCCCGTCGACCACCAGCGTCGCGCCCGCCGACTCACCGGCGTCGATGTAGCCCGACACCCGCTCCTGCGCCGCCTTCGTCACCAGCGGACCCATGTCGCACGAGCGCCGCCCGTCCCCGGTCTTGAGCGCCTTGGCCCGGTCGGCGATCTTCCCGACCAGCGTGTCGGCGATGTCCCCGACCGCGACCAGCGCCGAGATCGCCATGCACCGCTCCCCGGCCGACCCGAACCCGGCGTTGATCGCCTGGTCCGCAGCCAGGTCCAGGTCCGCGTCGGGCAGCACCACCATGTGGTTCTTCGCCCCACCCAGCGCCTGCACCCGCTTGCCGTGCTGCGTGCCGGTCTCGTACACGTACCGCGCGATCGGCGTCGAGCCCACGAAGGAGATCGACTTGACGTCCGGGCTGGTCAGCAGGGCGTCGACCGCGGTCTTGTCGCCGTTGAGGACGTTGAACACGCCGTCGGGCAGCCCGGCCTCGCGCCACAGCTCGGCCATCCACAGCGCCGCGGTCGGGACCTTCTCCGAGGGCTTGACCACCACGGTGTTGCCCGCGGCGATGGCGATCGGGAAGAACCACATCGGCACCATGGCCGGGAAGTTGAACGGGCTGATGATCCCGCACACGCCCAGCGGCTGGCGGATCGAGGCCACGTCGACGTTGGTCGAGGCGTTCTCCGTCGCCGACCCCTTCAGCAGGTGCGGGGCCCCGCAGGCGAACTCCACGACCTCCTGCCCGCGCGCCACCTCACCCGCGGCGTCGGAGAGCACCTTGCCGTGCTCGGAGGTGATGATCGCCGCCAGCTCCGAGGCCCGCTCGTCGAGCAGCTCGCGGAACTTGAACAGCACCCGGGTCCGCTTGGCCAGCGAGGTGTCCCGCCAGGCCGGGAACGCCGCCTTCGCCGCCGCGATGACCTCCGCGGCCTCCTCCTCCGACGCCAACGGCAGGGACGCGGTCACCTCACCCGTCGCCGGGTTGGTCACGTCCGAGAACCGGCCGGACTTCCCGTCGACCTTCTGCCCGTTGGCCCAGTGGTACAGGGTCTTGCTGTCGGTCATGATTCCTTCTTCCTCAGGAGCTGGGCCGCAGGAACGACTTCTGGGTCGCCTTGTGCTCGTCGTAGACCTTGCGCGCGGACTGCGTCGACTCGAGCTCCGAGACCGCGCTGACCGGGACGTCCCACCAGGACTCCGAGTCCGGAGCGCCGATCAGCGGATCGGTCTCCACGTAGATCACCGTGCTGTCCGTGGCCTTCTTCGCGTCGGCGATCGCCTCGGCGAAGTCCGACGGGGTCGTGGTGCGGATCACCCGGATGCCGAAGCTCTCGGCGTTGGCGGCGAGGTCGAGCGGCAGGAGGTCGCCGTCGAGCCGCCCGGTCTCCGCGGAGCGGTAGCGGTACCGCGTGCCGAACCGCTGCGAGCCGAGCGACTCCGACAGCGAGCCGATGGACGCGAAGCCGTGGTTCTGCACCAGGACGGTGATGATCTTGATGCCCTCCTGCACCGCCGTGGCGAGCTCGGTCGCCATCATCAGGTAGGACCCGTCGCCGACCATGACGAAGACGTCCCGGTCGGGGCAGGCCATCCGGACGCCGAGACCGCCGGCGACCTCGTAGCCCATGCAGCTGTAGCCGTACTCGACGTGGTAGCCCTTCGCGTCCCGCGTCTGCCACAGCTTGTGCAGGTCACCGGGCATCGAGCCGGCGGCACACACCACGACGTCGCGCGGGTCGGACAGCTCGTTGACCATCCCGATGACCTCGTTCTGGGTCAGCAGGCCGCCGGCGCCGTTCGCCGGGATCTCGGGCTCGTAGACGGACCTGACCGTCTCCGTCCAGATCCGGTCGAGCTCGACGTACCGGGTCCGGTACTCGGCAGCGACCGAGTACCCGTCGAGCAAGGGCAGCAAGGCTTCGAGGGCCTCGCGGGCGTCGGCCAGGACCGGGGCACCGGAGTGCTTGACGACGTCGATCGGCGCCACGTTGACGTTGACGAACCGCACGTCCGGGTTCTGGAACGCCGTGCGGCTCGCGGTGGTGAAGTCCGAGTACCGGGTGCCGATGCCGATCACCACGTCCGCCTCGCGGGCGATCGCGTTGGCCGCCGTGGTGCCCGTGGACCCGATCGCGCCCAGGCACTGCGGGTGGTCGAACACGAGCGTGCCCTTGCCCGCCTGGCTCTGGCCGACCGGGATGCCGGTGGCCTCGGCGAACGCGGCGAGCGCCGCCGTCGCCCCGGAGTAGTGCACGCCCCCACCGGCGACGATCAGCGGGCGCTCCGCCGACCTGATCAGCGAGGCCGCGCGCTCCAGCGCCGCCTTCTCCGGCACCGGCCGGGCCACGTGCCAGACCCGCTTGGCGAAGAGCTCGACCGGCCAGTCGTGCGCCTGGGCCTGGACGTCCTGCGGGAAGCAGACGGTCACGGCGCCGGTCTCGACCGGGTCGGTCAGCACCCGCATCGCCGAGAGCAGGGCCGCGGGCAGCTGCTCGGGCCGCCAGACGCGGTCGAAGTACTTGGAGACGGGACGGAACGCGTCGTTGACCGTGACGTCACCGGCGCCGGGCAGCTCCAGCTCCTGCAGCAGCGGCGACGCCGAGCGGTCGGCGAAGGTGTCCGCGGGCAGCAGCAGCACCGGGACGCGGTTGATCGTGGCGAGCGCGGCGCCGGTGACCATGTTGGTGGCGCCGGGCCCGACGCTCGACGAGACCGCCCAGGTCTGCAGCCGGTCCTTCATCCGCGCGTAGGCGACGGCGCTGTGCACCATGGCCTGCTCGTTGCGGCCCAGCACGTACGGCAGGGCGTCCGGGTCCTGCAGCTCGGCCTGCAGCAGCGCCTGGCCGAGGCCCGCGACGTTGCCGTGGCCGAAGATGCCGAAGCAGCCGGCGAAGAGCTTCTGCTCCTCGCCGTCGCGCTCGACGTACTGCGCGGCGAGGAACCGGACGGTCGCCTGCGCGACGGTGAGCCGGGTCGTCTCACCCATTACTGACCTCCGAGGCGGGAGTCGATCGCCTGGTCGGCCCACGTGTCGCGGATCCAGGCCTGGTCGGGGTGGTCGGTGATGAGCCAGGCGCGCTCCTCGCCGGGGCCGGCCATCACGTTGAGGTAGTACATGTCGTGTCCGGGTGCGGCGGCGCAGGGACCGTGCCAGCCCCACGGGATCAGCACCGTGTCGCGGTCGTGGACCTCGACCATGATGTCGATCTCGTGGCCCGGTGAGCTGCTGGTGCGGTGGAAGCCGAGGCCGGGCTGGCCGGCCGGGCCGGGCGCGATCTCGAAGTAGTAGATCTCCTCGAGCTGCGACTCGTGCGGGCCCGCCTCGTCGTGCTTGTGCGCGGGGTAGCTCGACCAGTTGCCGCCCGGGGTGATCACCTCGCAGGCGATGATCGAGCCGGCCTCGAAGGAGCCGACGGTGCCGAAGTTGCGCACCTGGCGGCTGGCCTGGCCGGCGCCGCGCAGCTCCACCGGGACCCCGGCCTTCGGCCCGTACCGGAAGGGCAGCTCCTGCTCGCACTGCGCGCCGCACAGGGCGAACCGGCCGCCGGCCTCCGAGGCGACGGTGACCGTGGAGCGGATCGGCAGGTAGGAGACATCGGTGGGGCCCTCGAAGACGTTCGCGCGCCCCTCGAGGGTGTGCGTCTCGCCGCCGAGGGTGACGGTCGCGGAGCCGGACAGCGGCACCACGAACATCTCCTCGGTGCCGGTCTCCACGACGCGCTCGCCGCCCGCGGGCAGGTTCAGGATCCGCAGGCTGGAGTGCTCCCAGCACTCACCCACCCCGCCGGCTCCGCCGGCTGCCGTCCACCGGCCCGCGGACTTCGGCGTGACCTCGAGCTCGTAGCCGTCGGCCGCGCCGGTTCCGGCGGGGATCACGTACTCGGTCATGCGGCGGCCACCTCCTGGGGCCGGACGAGGGAGACGGCGGTGTCGACGGCGCCGGCGACGTCGTCGTCGGCGGGGTAGAGCAGCGCGCGACCGACGATCAGGCCCCGCACGGAGGGCAGGTCCAGCGCGGCCTTCCAGGAGGAGTAGGTCTCCTCGGGCGCGCCGGTCGGGTCGCCGCCGAGCAGCAGCGTCGGCAGGGTCGTGGCCTCCATGACCCGCTCCATGCCGTCGACCACCGGCAGCTTCATCCAGGTGTAGGCGCTCGAGGCACCCAGGCCCTGGGCGATGTGCACCGACTTCACGACGGCCTCGGTGGACAGGTCGTTGACCACCCGCCCGTCGACCCGCCGGGAGAGGAAGGGCTCGACCATCGCGACGATCCCGGCGCGGTTGGCGTCCGTGACGACCTGCGCGCAGGTCTCGAGGGTGTTGACCGTGGCCGGGTCGTCGAGGTCGATGCGGGTGAGCATCTTGATGGCCTCGAAGCCCGCCTCGGCCGTGCCGGCGACGTCGTAGCCGGTCATCCGGTCGTCCATCTCGAACACCGAGCCGGCCAGGCCGCCGCGGTTCATCGAGGACACGACGACCTTGCCCTCGAGGGCGCCCAGCAGCAGCAGGTCCTCGAGGATGTCGGCGGTGGCGAGCACGCCGTCGACGCCGGGCCGGCCGAGCGCGGTGACCAGGCGGTCGAGCAGCTCGGGGCGGCTGGCCATGGCGTCCGAGCGACCGCGGGCGGAGAGCGCGCCGCGGGCCGGGTGGTCGGCGGCGACGATCATGAGCCGGCCGTCGGCGGGGACGAACGGGCGGCGCCGGCGGGTCGTGAGCAGCGACGTGATGCGCTGCGGCTCGAAGGTCCGGATGTCCCGGATCTCGTCGTGGTTCCGGGCGAAGCTCACGCGGTCACCTTCTCGTTGCGGGCCTCGTTGGGGTCGCCGCCGGCGAGGAGCACGTCGATCTCCTCCGCGGTCGGCATGGCGGTGGAGCACTCCAGACGGGAGGCGACGATCGCGCCCGCCGCGTTGGCCCGGCCGAGCACCTGCTCCAGCGGCCAGCCGGCGAGCAGGCCGTGGGCCAGCGAGCCGCCGAAGCTGTCCCCGGCGCCGAGGCCGTTGTACGGGGTGATCGTGAGGGGCGGGGAGACGACGCGCTCGGTGCGGCTCTTCGCCAGCACGCCCTTCGGGCCCTGCTTGACGATGGCGAGCTCCACGCCCGCGTCGAGCAGCGCGTCGGCGGCCCGCTCGGGGTCGGTCTCGCCGACGGCGACCTCGCACTCCTCGCGGTTGCCGACGGCCACGGTCACCTGACCAAGGATCTTCTGGATCTGCTCGGTGGCCGCGGCGGGGGTCTCCCAGAACATCGGCCGGTAGTCCAGGTCGAGGACGGCCGGTCGGCCGTCGCGCGCGGCGAGCACGTCGTGGTGCGTGGTCCGGCTCGGCTCCTCCGACAGCCCGGTGACCGAGAGCCACAGCAGCTGCGCCGCACGGACCGCGTCCAGGTCGACGTCGGCGGTCGTGACCTGCAGATCCGGGGCCTTGGGCTTGCGGTAGAAGTACAGCGGGAAGTCGTCCGGCGGGAAGATCTCGCAGAACGTGACCGGCGTCGGGTACTCGTGGTTCGTGACGACGTGCTCGTCGCTCACCCCGAGCCGGCGCAGCTCCTGGCGGACGTAGCGGCCGAACGGGTCGTCGCCGACCCCGGTGATGATCGCGGCCCGCCGGCCGAGCCGCGCGGCGGCGACGGCGACGTTGGCGGTGGTGCCGCCCAGGAACTTGCCGAAGGACTCGACGTCCTCCAGGCCCACCCCGACCTGCAGGGGATAGATGTCCACCCCGGCGCGCCCGAAGGTCAACACCTCTGCTGGTTCGCTCATCGAGTCCTCTTCGACGTCTGGTTCCGCGCTGCTGCCGTGCTCGAAACTACGAGCGCGGCGCCGTCGCAGTCAATACTTTGTCTATACATAGCTACGTACAGACTTGTAGTCTCCCCCGCATGGAGGACACCCCCGTCGAGTTCGACGTCGCGTTGGACCGGACCAGTCCGGTCCCGCTCTACCACCAGCTCGCGCTGGCCATCGAGCACGCGATCGAGACCGGCGTCCTCGGGCCCGGCGACCGGCTGGAGACCGAGGTGGCGCTGACGGCGCGGCTCGGCCTGGCCCGGCCGACCGCGCGGCAGGCGATCCAGGAACTGGTCACCCGCGGGATGCTGGTGCGCAAGCGCGGCGTCGGCACGCAGGTCGTGCAGCCGCACGTGCGCCGCGAGGCCCGACTGACGAGCCTGTTCGACGACCTGGCCGCCGAGGGGCGCGAGCCGGCGACCGAGCTGCTGTCGCTGGACGAGTGCAGCGCCGAGGAGGTGCCCGAACCGCCGGGCCTGCCGGAGCGGCTGACCCGCATCCGACGCCTCCGGAGTGCCGACGGGGTGCGGCTGGCGATCCTCACCAACTACCTGCCGGAGCGCTACCGCGTCTCCGTCGCGGACCTGGAACGGACGGGCCTGTACGCGCTGCTGCGGGCGCAGGGGGCGAGCTTCCGGATCGCGCACCAGAGCATCGGTGCGCGGCTGATGACCACCGACGAGGCGCGGTTGCTGGGCGAGGAGGAACCGGCGGCCTGCGTCACGGTCCGCCGCTCGGTCTACGACGACACGGGCGCGTTCGTCGAGACGGGAATGCACGTGTACCGGGCCTCGCAGTACACGGTGCGGACGTCGCTGGTGGTGTGAGGTCCGGATCGAACCGGAGAACGCGTACCCGGTGAGCGCGACGGACTTCGCGCCGAGCGCGAGCACCGCACCGGCGCCCCATCGAGCAGGGGAGCCTCAGCGCGCGGCGCACTCCGCGCAGCGGCCCCAGAAGACGAGCTCGGCCTCGTCGACCTCGAAGCCCTCCTGGTGCCCGGCATCGAGGCAGGGCGCGGACCCGACGGCGCACGGCACGTCCTTCACCCGCCCACAGACGCGGCAGACCAGGTGGTGGTGGTTGTCGCCGTGCTGCAGCTCGAAGCGGGTGGCCGACCCGGCCGGTTCGATGCTGCGCACCAGCCCGACCCGGCGCAGGTCCTCGAGCACGTTGTAGAGGCCCTGCCGGGACAGCTCCGACACCGCGGCCGGCCCGGCGGCCGCCCCGGCCCGCGCGACGACCTCCGCCACCTCGACGGCGGTGGCGTGCGGTCGGTCGGCCAGGGCGTGCAGCACCGCGCGCCGGTGCGGCGTGCTGCGCAGGCCCTTCTCCCGGAGCTGAGCGGTGAAGTCGTCCACGGAGGTGAGGCTACCCCAACAGATTGGATGCAGTCACTAACTTGACCAGCCTCACAACTTGACGCAGTCAAAAGTAGGGTAGAAAGGAAGCATGACCGCCACGAACACCACGTCCAGCGCCCCCACCGCCTTCCGTCCCTTCACCGCCTCGCCGGAGCTGGAGGCGAACCTGCAGAAGGTCCTCGTCGACCTCGTCGCCCTGCACCTCGAGGGCAAGCAGTTCCACTGGAACGTCGTCGGCGCCAACTTCCGCGACCTGCACCTGCAGCTCGACGAGATCGTCGACGTCGCGCGCGAGCACAGCGACACCGTCGCCGAGCGCATGCGCGCCCTCTACGCCGTGCCGGACGGCAGCCCGCGGACCGTCGCCGAGACGACCTCGCTGCCGCGCCAGCTGACCGGCGAGCAGGACACCACCGCGGTCGTCAACGCGATGACCGAGCTGCTCTACCGCACCGCGGCCACCGCGCGCGAGGTGCACGACGCCGTCGACGCCGAGGACCCCTCGACCGCCGACCTGCTCCACACCGTGATCGTCGACCTGGAGAAGCAGGCCTGGATGCTCAGCTCGGAGAACCGGCGCGCCTGAGCGACCCGGGCGTGACGGGCGGCTGCGGCCGGATTCCCTCGGGGGTCCGGCCGCGTCCCGTTCTCGGGGCCGTCCGTAACGTCCGTGCCGCCCGGACCGTGCTCCCCGAGAGATCGGAACGGGGTGGTTCACGTGGTGTTCGGACGGCGCAGGCGCGGGGCGGCGGTGGAGATCCGCACGGACCGGGAGGTGTACCGGCCCGGCGACACGATCCGGGCGCGGGTGCGCCTGACCCCGGGCACCGACCTGCCCGACCCCGAGATCGCCGTGGCGCTGCTGCACGCCGACAGCATCAGCCAGAGCGGGAACAGCTGGACGGACTCGTGGGCCGTCGACGGCCGGTACGTGTTCCGGGGCCGGCCGCTGCGGGCCGGCGAGGCCGTCGAGGTCGAGGTGGACCTGCGGGTCCCCGACCGCAGCGTGCCCTTCCCCGACACCGACGACGACCCGCTCGTCGACGACCCCGAGGACTACCGCTACGAGATCCTCCGCTCGGAGGCCTGGGGCGCGCCGACGAGCATCGGCAAGGCGCTCCGCTCCGAGTGGTTCGTGCAGGTCGTCGCGCCCGGCACCGACGAGCGCGCCGCCGTCACCGTGCTCGCGGTGGGCGCCCCGGCCGAGGCCACGACCGAACCGCGGGGCGACTCGGACCGGCTCGCCCGGATCACGATCGACGGGCTGCCGCACCGGTCGGTCCCGGCCGGCGCCACGGTGACCGGCCGACTGCGCGTCGACGCCCGCACCGAGCTCGACGCCCGGGCCCTGCGGGTGGACCTGATGCTGGTCGAGACGCAGGAGGACCGGGTACTGACCGCGGAGCGCAAGGCGGGCACGACCGTGTCCGGGCCGTTGCAGCTGCGCCCGGGCGCACCCGTCGACCTGCCCTTCTCGCTCACCCTGCCCCCCGACCTGACGCCCTCGATCACCACCGAGTCGTGGGCGATCAGCTGGATCCTGTTCGGCGTCGTCGACCTGCCGCGACGGGAGGACGCCGTCGGCAAGCGGGTGCTGGCGGTGCACGACCCGCGCGCCTGACCCACTCGATCGGGTGACGCCCGGCGCCGCTGGAAACGACACCCGCCCCGCTCCCGATCTTCCCCGCGGACGGCGCACGTGAGGGAGATCGGCAGTGCAGGTTCGGGACGGATCCGGGGCGCTCGGTGAGATGGCGGGGACGACGGCCCGGGTGCCCGCACCGCGGGAGCCCGCGAGCGGACCGATCCGGGTCCGCCGGACCCCCGGGCCGGCGGAGGCCGCCCTCGGCGGGCTCACGCTCGCGCTGCTGCTGGCGCTCGCCTGGACCGTGGTCACCTATCCCTTCCGCGGTGACCAGGCGATCTTCTCGCTGATCGGGCGGCAGGTCCTGCACGGCGAGACGCTCTACACCGACCTGTGGGACGTCAAGCAGCCCGGCGTCTTCCTCTGGTACGGCTTGGCCGACGCGCTCGGGCTCGGCGAGGTGGGCGCGCGCCTGCTCGACGTGCTCGCCGCCGTCGCGTTCGGCGCGTGCGTGTGGGCGCTGTTGCGCCGCCGGACGGCCACGCGCCGGGTGCGCCGCTGGCTGCCGGCCCTGGCGACCGGCGTCCTCCTGGCCTCCGCCGGCCCGGGCGACTTCGGGCAGCTGGAGATGCTGTGCCTGGTGCCGGCGGTCGGGGCGTTCGCCCTGGTCGCCGCGGATCCCGACCGGACCCCGGGGTGGCGCCGGATCGTGGGCGGCGCGGTGTGCGTCGGTGTGGTCGGGGTGTTCAAGCTGCCGCTGGCCGCGGTGACCGGGCTCGCACTACTGGTGTTCGTGGTGCTGCGGCTGCGCGGGCGCGCCCGGGTCCTCGCCCTGCCGGTGGTCGTGGGCGCGGCCCTCGTGCCGCTGCTGGTGGTGCTGGCCTGGCTGGCGGCCCGCGGCGCCGGCGGCGCGGCCCTGCGGGTCTGGCTGCTCGACGCCGTGGAGATGGGTGCCGCGCACGGCTCCCGCTCCCTCGCCCGCCTGCTGGAGGGCCTCGGCCGGTACCTCCTGTGGACCGCGCCGGTCGTGCTGCTCGCGGCCCGGCGGGGTGTGGGCGCGTTCCGCCGCCGGGACGCCCTCGACCTGGCGATGGTCGCCTTCGCGGTGCTGCACGTGCTGTCCGTCGCGGGCCAGTTCGGCTGGTGGTACCAGTGGTACTTCCTGTCCGCGCCGCTGGTCGTGCTCGCCCTGCGCGGGCTCGACGACCTCGCGCCGCGGCTCGCCCGTGGCCCCCGGCCGGGGCGGGCGATCGCGCTGCTCGCCGTCGCCTGCCTGCCGCTGCTCGCGCACGCCGCGAGCTGGACGGGCCCGGCCGTGCTCGACGGCGGCGGGTTCACCGCCGCGAGCCGGGCCCGGATCGACGAGCGCGTGGCGGGCTACGACACGATCCGCGCCGAGATCGCGGCCGCCGGTGTCCGGCCCGCGGACAGCCTCTTCGTGCTCGGCGACCCGCTCTACCACCTGCTCGCCGGCAAGCCGCTGGTGGTGCGCACCAACGGCTGGGACTACGACCTGATGGCCGACCGGCAGTGGCGGGAGATGGCCGGCGAGGTCGCGACCGCGCGCCCGAGCGTCGTGCTGGTCGACGACCAGGCCGCGGACTGGCTCGCCGAGCGCGGCCCGGACCTGCGCGCCGTGCTGGCCCGGGACTACACGCCGGTCCGCGGCGCCGCCGAGGGCACCTGGTACCGCCTGCGCTGACGGCCCCCTACGGCCGGCGCACGAGCGCCGCGACCTGCTCGGGGACGGGCGGCGCGCCGAGCCGGTTGTCGACGACGCGGTGCGGCACGGGCGGCGGCTTGTCCGGGCGCATGCGGGCCACGAAGGCGTCGAAGTCCGCGAGCTTGCCCGTGTCCCGCGCCGATCCGCGCCGCTCCAGCCGGTGGCGGAGGGTGGCGCGGTCCGAGCGCACCCAGACCAGCCGCACGTCCTGCCCGCCGAGCTCGGCGACCCACCGGCGCCAGCGGTCCGGGTCGCGGATCTGCCCGGTGAAGGGGCCGGACAGCAGCACGGGGCAGCCGTGTCCGCGGATCTCCCGGGTGGTGGCGGTGAGACCGGCGTACTCGTGGACCTTGACGTGCGCGTCGTACCAGGGGCCCTCGCGCTCGCCGGGCGGACGGCCCGCGACGGCGAGGGTCGCGGCCACGAAGTCCCCGTAGACGGTGTCCTTGTCCAGCAACGCGGGCACGGGGTCGAGGGCGGCGAGCAGGGCCTCCGCGACGGTCGTCTTGCCCGCGCCGGGTGCCCCGGCGACCACCCAGACCGGCGCGATCCTCCCGTCCACGGGTCCACCGTGCACGATCGACGCCGGTCGGGCCAGGATCACCCCGTGTCCCGCGACCCGATCGGCCCGGCCACCGTGCCCGGCGCCTTCGACGACCACGCCGCCTCGTACGACCGGCTCGTCGGCCGCAACCCCGGCTACCACGAGCACCTGCGGCTGTCGGCCCGCCGGCTCACCCGATGGTCGGCTCCGGAGGCTCCGCCCCGGAGCGCAACCGGGCCGCGGCTGCTGGACCTGGGCTGCGGCACGGGCGCCTCGACGGCCGCGCTGCTGGCCGCCGCGCCGGAGGCCGAGATCGTCGCCGTGGACGGGTCGGCGGAGATGATCGCCGAGGCGCGGCGCAAGGACTGGCCGGAGCGGGTGACCTTCGTGCACTCCCGGCTGGAGGACCTGCCCGCGACCGGGATCACCGGCCCGTTCGACGGGATCCTCGCCGCCTACCTCGTGCGCAACCTGACCGACCGGGACGCCGGCCTGCGGGCGATGCGCGACCTGCTCGCCCCCGGCGCACCGATCGCGGTGCACGAGTACTCCGTGCGGGACAGCCTGCGCGCGCGGGCGATCTGGACCGCGGTCTCCTGGGGGATCATCATCCCGCTGGGTCGCCGGGTCACTGGCCGGGCCGACCTCTACCGCTACCTGTGGCGCAGCGTCCTCGACTTCGACGGTGCCGGGCGGCTCGCCGCGCGGATGCGCGCAGCCGGGTTCGCCGACGTCCGCGTGGAGCCGATGACGGGCTGGCAGCGCGACGTCGTGCACACCTTCCTCGGGCGGCGCCCGGCCTGACCGAACCCGCCCGGTCGGTCCTTCCCGGGGCGGCGCCCGGCCCGACCCTCACGCCCGGTCGGTGATCGCCTCCCCGCCCTCGGCGTGCGAGGCGCAGTGGGCGCAGCAGAAGAACTTGCCCCCGGCCTGCACACCGTGCCCGATGATCTTGCAGCCGCAGTGCTCGCACACCGGGGCCATCCGGTGGATCGCGCACTCGAAGCTGTCGAACACGTGCACCGCGCCCTGGGCGTGCACCTCGAACGCCATGTCGTAGTCGTTGCCGCAGACCTCACACTCGGCCACCAGGCGCTCCTCTCCTCGGCGGAGCCGTCGCCTACCCGCTCAGGCGGAAGGGATTCGGGTGCGTCCCGTGTGGTTAGGTGCTGCGGGAAACGGTCACGGGAGGTGGCGATGGCGCAGGCGAGCGGCGGGCGCGTGCAGCACCTGCTGCGCAGCGAGGACAAGGTGCTGCGGCGGTGGGTCGAGGCGGCCGAGGCGCCGCTGCGCGGCCGGTTGACGACCGGTGAGCTCGAGCGGACCTGCTCGGACCTGCTCGGCGTGCTGGTCGAGGCGGCCGGCACCGGGCTCGACGTGCGGTCCGACGCCTACGCCGGCGCCCGCGGCTTCCTGACCGAGCTCTCCCGGGAGTGGGCGCGCCGCGGCTTCAGCCCGAGCGAGACGGCGTCGGCGGTGTTCGCGCTCAAGGAGGCCCTGTTCGCCGCCGCCGACGAGGACGGGGAGACCGGCGACACCCTCGGCACCGTGGTCGAGGCCTCCCGCTGGGTCGACGCGCTGGGCCTGGTCACGTTCGAGAGCTTCGCCCGCGCCCGCGAGCAGGTCATCAGCGAGCAGGCCGAGCAGCTGCTGGAGCTGACGACACCGGTGGTGAAGCTGTGGGAGGGCGTGGTCGCCGTCCCGCTCATCGGCACGCTGGACTCCGCGCGCACCCAGATCGTGATGGAGAAGCTGCTGCAGACCCTGGTCGACACCGGCTCCGAGCACGCCATCATCGACATCACCGGCGTCCCCGCCGTCGACACCGAGGTCGCGCAGCACCTGCTCAAGACCGTCGTGGCCGCCCGGCTGATGGGCGCGGAGTGCACGATCTCGGGCATCCGGCCGCAGATCGCGCAGACGATCGTGACCCTCGGCATCGAGTTCGGCGACATCACCACCAAGTCGAGCCTGGCCGACGCGCTGCTGCACGCCATGCGCGGCACCGGCGTCGAGGTCGTGCGCCGCGCCGGGGGCCGCTGACCGTGGAACGGGTGCCGGTCCTGTCCCTGGGCGACGCGCTGCTCGTGTCGATCCAGATCGACCTCCAGGACAACACCGTCCTCGCGCTGCAGGAGGACCTGGCCGAGCGGATCGTCGCCACCGGCGCGCGCGGCGTGCTCATCGACATCTCCGCGGTCGACATCGTCGACTCCTTCATCGGCCGCATGTTCGCCTCGATCGCCGCGCTGTCCCGGCTGCTCGACGCCGAGACCGTCGTCGTCGGGATGCGGCCGGCCGTGGCGATCACGCTCGTCGAGCTGGGCCTCTCGCTCGAGGGTGTCCGCACGGCGCTCGACGTCGAGCGGGGGATGAAGATCCTGCGCGCGCTGTCCGGCGGGCGCGACCTGCCGGTGGCCGGGGAGGCGGACGGCACCGTCCCCGTCGCGGAGGGCGGCGGCCCGGCCGCCGGGCCGTGACCACCTCCACCGGTGTCGAGGAGCTGCCGGTCCGCAGCGGCGACGACGTCGTCCGGGTCCGGCAGCTGGTCCGGGCGCGCGCCCAGGAGGTCCGGCTGTCGCTGGTCGACCAGACCAAGCTCGTCACGGCGGCCAGCGAGCTGGCCCGCAACACGCTCGTGCACGGCGGCTCGGGCACGGCCACGGTGGAGACGGTGCACCGCGACGGGCGGGCCGGGATCCGGGCGGTGTTCGCCGACCAGGGCCCGGGGATCCCGGACGTCGACCAGGCGCTGACCCCCGGGTGGACCAGCGGGTCCGGGCTCGGGCTCGGCCTGTCCGGCGCCCGCAAGCTCGTCGACGAGTTCGAGATCGACACCGCCGTCGGCCGCGGCACGACCGTCACCGTGGTGAAGTGGACGCGGTGATCCCGCCCCGGGTCGAGGACGTCGCCTGGCTGCCGCTCGACGACCCGAGCGGGCCCGGCGCCGCGCGACGGGCGGCGGAGAAGATCGCCGAGCAGCTCGGCTTCCCGCAGCAGCGGGTGGCGGAGGTCGGCCTGGCCGTCACCGAGATCGGGACGAACGTGCTGCGGCACGCCGGCGGCGGGGCGATGCTGCTGCGCGCGGTGCACGAGGACCGGACCGGCGGCCTGGAGGCGGTGGCGGTCGACTCGGGGCCCGGGATGAGCGACGTGCCCGCCTCCAGCCGGGACGGGCACTCCACCCGGGGCGGCCTGGGCGTCGGGCTCGGCACGATCGGGCGGCTCGTCGACGACCTCGACATCGGTTCGCGGCCCGGGCGGGGCACCGTGCTCCTCGCCCGGTTCCGGGCGACGCGCGGGGCCGCGCCGTCCGGGCCGAACGCCGCGGGGATCACCCGCGCGTTGTCCGGCGAGCAGCTCTGCGGCGATGCCTACGCCCTGCGCGGGGAGGGCTCGCGGCTCTGGCTGATGCTCTGCGACGGCGCCGGGCACGGCCCGCTCGCGGCGGCCGCGGCCCGGGAGGCGGTGCGCGCCTTCACCGAGCCCGACCGGCCGCCGGCGAGCCCGGTCGACGCGCTCCGGGCGATCCACGGGGCCATGTCCGGCACCCGCGGCGGCGCGGTCGCGGTGGCCGAACTGGACCCCGGCGCCGGACTCGTGCGGTTCGCGGGGATCGGCAACGTGGCCGGCGCGGTCGTGAGCGGCACGACCAAGCGCAGCATGATCTCGGTCGGCGGGATCGCCGGCTACCGCGTCCCGACGCTGCGGGCCCACGACTACTCCCTGCCCGCCGACGGCGTCGTGGTCCTGCACTCGGACGGCGTCCGGCCGCGCTGGCGCGCGGAGGACCTGGTCTCGCTCCCGGGGCGGTCCCCGGTCGTCGTCGCCGCCGCGCTGCTGCGCGACGAGGGTGTGCGCCAGGACGACGCCTCCGTCCTGGTCGGCCGTGCGCCCGGGGCCGACCGGTGACGCGCGGGCGGGGCGAGGTGTTCCGGCTGCGGGTGCGCGGCGAGCAGGACGTGTTCGTCGCACGGCAACGGGGCCGCGAGGTCGCGGCGCTGGCCGGGCTCGAGCACCAGGACCAGATCCGGGTCGCCACCGCGCTCAGCGAGCTGAGCCGCGAGCTCGCCACCCTGCCGGGCGAGGTCACGATCACGATGTCGCTCGGCGCGGAGCCCGCTCCCGCGCTGGTGCTCACCGCGGAGTGGTCCGGCGGCGGCGGGCACCCCGAGGACCTCGAGGGCGTGCGCGCCGCCGCCCGGCTGACGGACGGCTGCGTGGTGAGCCGCGAGGGCACCGGCGCCTCGGTGCGGCTCACCAAGCGGCTGCCGCCGGGCAGCGCGGTCGACCCCGACCAGGCCGAGCGCATCCGCACGGCGGTCCGTGAGTCGAGCCCGGCCCATCCGCTCGCCACGCTGCGCAGCCAGAACCAGGACCTCCTCGAGGCGCTGGAGAGCCTGCAGGCGCGGCAGGAGGACCTGCTGCGGGTCAACGCCGAGCTCGAGGAGACCAACCGCGGGGTGCTGGCCCTGCACGCGGAGCTCTCCGAGGAGCTGGAGGAGACCAACCGCGGGGTCGTCGCCCTCTACGCGGAGCTCGACGACGCCTCCACCCGGCTGCGCGAGGCCAGCGAGGCGAAGACCCGCTTCTGGGCGAACGTGAGCCACGAGCTGCGGACCCCGCTCAACTCGGTGCTCGGCATCTCGCGGCTGTTGCTCGACCCGGCGGGCGGCGGCACGCTGGACCCCGAGCAGCGCCACCAGGTCGAGCTCATTCGCGACGCTGGCGCCATGCTGTTGTCGCTGGTCAACGAGCTGCTCGACGTGGCCAAGGCCGAGTCGGGCCAGCTCGCCGCCACGATCGTGCCGACGGACCTCGGTTCGGTCCTCGACGAGCTGCGCGCCACGCTGCGCCCGGTCGCCGGGGCCGAGGTGGAGCTCGTCGTGGAGCCGCCGGCGATCGACGTCGTGTGGACCGACCCGGTGCTGCTCGGCAGGATCCTGCGCAACCTGGTGAGCAACGGCCTGAAGTTCACCGAGCAGGGCGAGGTGCGGGTGCGGGTGCGGGCGGGCCTGGCCGCGGACGGCGGGGAGGTGGAGATCCGGGTGAGCGACACCGGCATCGGCATCCCCGCCGAGCACCAGCAGCGGGTGTTCGAGGAGTTCTACCAGGTCCGCGGGCACCTGCAGGCCGCCAGCGGCGGCACCGGTCTGGGCCTGCCCTACTCGCGCCGGCTGGCGGCGATCCTCGGCGGCTCGCTGGAGCTGGACAGCGAGCCGGGGCGGGGCACCACGTTGACGCTCCGCCTGCCCGCGCGGCCCGCCGCCGGGACCGCCGAGGGCGTCGTCCCGCTCGGGCGGGTGCTGCTCGTCGACGACGACCCCGCGGTGCGGGCCCTGCTGCGGCGGATGGTGGAGGGGCTCGACGGCGTGGTGATCGAGGCCGACTCGGGCCCGGCCGCGCAACGCGCGCTGCGGGCGGAGGTCCCCGACCTCGTGCTGCTGGACCTGGACATCCCCGCCCCGACCGGCGGTGAGGTCCTCGCCGGGATGCGCGCGGACGCCACGCTCGCCGCCGTTCCCGTCGTGGTGGTCACCGCCGCGCGGCTCACCGAGGAGCGGCGACGCGAGCTGGGCCGCACCGCCGCCGTCGTCGACAAGGCGCAGCTGTCCGGGCCGGTGCTGGTCGCGGCCGTCGGCGCGGCCCGCGACCTGGTCGGGCGGGCCGGATGAGCAGCCCGGAGGCGACCGTCGAGGTGGTCGACGGCACCACGATCCTCGTGGTCGACGACAACGCCGGGAACCGGTACGTCGCCGCCAGCTGGCTCCGCCGCGCCGGCTACCGCGTGGTGGAGGCGGCGACCGGGACCGAGGCGCTGGACCGGGTGGCGCGGGACCCGATCGACGTCGTGCTGCTCGACGTCGGGCTGCCGGACATGAGCGGGTTCGAGGTGTGCGAGCGGATCAAGTCCGATCCCGTGCTCAGCCGCCCGGTGATCCACCTGTCCGCCACCGCGATCCGGGGCCAGGACCGGGCCCAGGGGCTCACCCGCGGCGCCGACGCCTACCTCGTCGAGCCGGTGGAGCCGGACGAGCTGCGGGCCACCGTCTGGTCGGTGCTGCGCTACCACCGCGCCCGGGCGGCGGCGGAGCGGCTGGCCGCCCGGCTCGCCGGGCTGAGCCGCGCGACCATGGCGATGAACGCCGCCGTCGACTTCGACGAACTGGCCACCACCATCGCGTCGGGCGCGGCGGCGCTGGCCGAGGTCCCGGCCGCGGCCCTGGTCGCGGCGTCGGACCGGACCGTGCGCCGCGCCGTCGTCGACCCGGCCGATCCGGACGACACGCCGCGCTGCGACTCGGTGCCGCCGCGGCTGCTCGACCGGCTCGCCGGCGGGCCCTCCGACGGGCCGGTGACCGTGGCGTGGGCGGAGGCGACGGGGGACGACGAGGCGGACTCGCCGGCGTCGGCCCTGCGGTCCGGGTTCCGCAGCGGCCGGGTGGCGATCGTGCTGCGGACGCCCGGGCTCGGCGCCGAGCTGCGGGACCTGCTCGTCCAGCTGAGCAACGCGGCGGCGCTCGCCGTCGACTCGCTGCAGCTCTACGTCGAGGAGCACACCCTCGCCCTCACCCTGCAGCGCGCCTTCCTGCCCAGCCGCCCGCTCGCCCCCGACGGGGTGGAGGTCGCGGTGCGCTACGTGCCGGCGGCGCAGAACACCGAGATCGGCGGGGACTTCTACGAGGTCGTCGAGCTGGGTGAGGGGCGGCTGCTGCTCGCGATCGGCGACGTCTCCGGCCACTCCATCCACGCGGCCACCGTGATGGTCGAGCTGCGGCACGCGCTGCGCGCCTACGCCGTCGAGGGGCACGGGCCGTCCGCGATCCTGAACCGGCTCGAGGACATGCTGCGCCGGTACCACCCGCGCGAGTTCGCGACGGTCTGCGTGATGGTGCTCGACACCGCGCAGGACGTCGTCACCGTCGCCAACGCCGGGCACCTCGCGCCGCTGCTCGCCTCGCCCGAGGGCACCGTCCCGCTCGCCGCGCGCGGGCCGATGCTGGGTCTGCGCCGCCCGCACGAGGCCGACTCGGTGCTCGCCCTGCCCCCGCGCTGGACGTTGGTGCTCTACACCGACGGTCTGGTGGAGAAACGGGGCGTGGATCTCGACGCGGCCCTGGAGGAGCTGCGGGCCGCCGTCTCGGTCCACCCGGCGCCCGAGGAGCTGGGCGACGAGCTGCTGGAGCGGTTCGCCGGTGTCCGGGAGGACGACATCGCGCTGCTGATCCTGCGCGGCGACGCCGTCACCTGACCAGGCGCCACCAGAGGGAGACGGTGGTCCCGCCGGGCCCGCGGTCGATCTCGGCGTGGTCGCTCAGGTTCGTGATCATCGCCAGGCCCCGGCCGCGGTGCCCCGGGTCCTCCGGGATGGGGCGCCAGCGGCCCACGTCCCGCACGACGACCAGGACGCAGCCGTCGGCGGTGCACACCGCGCCGAGGTCGACCGGGCGCTCGCCGTCGGAGTAGGCGTGCTCCGCGGCGTTGACCATGGCCTCGTAGACGGCGAGGAGCAGGTCCTCGACGGTCTCCTCGTCGAGCCCGGTCGCCGCGGCCCAGGTCCCCAGCTCCCGGCGCACCGCCGCCAGCCGGACGGCCTCGCCGGGGAACCGGTGCTCGAGCAGCGGGCCGTCCGGGGCGGGCTCCCGGCTCCAGGCCTGCGCGTCCGGCGGGTCGCCGACGGGCTGCGTTCCGGACCGGACCGGGACCGCCACCATCAGGCGTCCCCGAGCGCGGCGGCCCGCGAGGGATAGAGCGCCAGCGTCCGGTCCATGCCCGTGATCTGCAGGGGGCGCAGCACCCGCCGCGAGTCCGCGACCACCCGCAGCGCGATGCCGCGGTCCTCCGCGCCGCGCTGGGCGAGGGCGACCGCGGTCAGCCCGACGGAGGTGAAGAAGTCGACGCCGGTGAGGTCGAGGACGAGGACGGCCGGCTGCGCCTCGAGCTCGGCCAGCAGGGCCTCGTCCAGCCCGGCGGCGGTGACGAGGTCGATCTCGCCGGCGATCGTGACGACGGTGGTGCGGTCCAGGTGCTCGACGCGAACCGTCAGGGCGTCCTCGACGTCCGATCCCGGGCGTAGCAGGTGGTTGATCTCGGCCGTGCCCGAGGTGCGCCGTACCTGCATCGTCCGCCCTTCACCCGCTCCGCGACCGCGGAACGATCCTGCCGGTGCCCGGCGCCGTGCGCGGCACCGGCGGGCGCGCGGGAGGTGAACCCGGTCCCCTTCTCCGGACGAGGAGGCTACGCGGCCCTCCTGCTCCCCACCAGCGGAAGCAGAGGGGTTCAGGATCTCTCGCCGCCTCGACGCCGTCCGCCGCCCCGTCGGGTGCGGTGCCGTACCGTCGGCACGGCAGGTCGTCCGAGCGAGCCGGTGGGCCATGATCGAAGCAGACGCGGGACCCGACACACAATCTCGCGCTCCTGCGGGAGGAGTTGGGAGCCGACGCCCGTCACGTGCGCCTGCTCGACATGAGCGAGGTGGGGCGCAATCCGGGCCGGATCCTTCCGGAGGTGCTGTACCGCGCGGTCGACGACAGCCCGCCGGGTCGGCACGTCCGGATCGTGGGCGAGCCGATCTGGCCCGGGCGCACGCCGCTGGAGTACCCGGCCTGCCTGCAGCACGAGGCGCTCATCAACCTCGCCTTCCGCGGACGGCGGGTGACCGTGCTCTGCCCGAACGACCTCAGGGGGCTGCCGGCCGAGGTCCTGGGGGACGCCGAGCGCACCCATCCGGTCCTCGTCGAGCGCGACGGCACGCGCCCCGCGCCGCGTTCACCCCGGACGCGGTGCTCGTCGAGACGAACCATGAGCTGCCCGAGGCGCACGGCTACGCCGAGTTCCCGTTCGATCGCACGCGCCTCGGCCGGGCGCGCGCCTTCGCCGCCGGGCAGGCGGCGCGGGCCGGGCTCGATGAGGATCGTTGCGAGGACTTCCTGCTCGCCATCGGTGAGCTGGCCGCCAACAGCATCCGGCACGGCGGCGGCTCCGGACGGCTGCGGGTGTGGACGGAGGACGGTTACCTCGTGGGGGAGATGCACGACGCGGGCCGGCTCGAGGACCCGCTCACGGGGCGGCGCCGCCCCGCCGACTCCCAGCTCAGCGGACGGGGTCTGCCGATGGTGCAGCACCTCGCCGACCTCGTCCGGACCCACACCGGTCGGGGCGGCACCACGACGCGCGTCCATCTGCGACGGTGACGCGGACGAGGTCGGCCTGCGCCGGGCCCGCCCGCGTCCAGGTCGAGCCCTTCCGTGGAGCGGAGACGATGACATGATGCCCCCTGTGGACGTCCGGACGCGGAACAACGTGGTGGTGAGGGGCGCGGAGGATGGTCCCCTGCTCCTGCTCGCCCACGGCTTCGGCTGTGACCAGCACATGTGGCGGCTGGTCGAGCCGCTGCTCGCCCCGAGCTGCCGGCTCGTCCTGTTCGACGGCGTCGGAGCCGGTGGGTCGGACCCGGCCGCGTGGGACCCCCGGAAGTACTCCTCGCTCGAGGGCTACGCCTCCGACGTGCTCGACATCTGCCGTGAGCTGGACCTGCGCGACGTCGTGTTCGTCGGGCACTCGGTCGCGGCGCTGGTCGGGGTGTTGGCGGCCAACCGCGAGCCGGCGCGTTTCTCGAAGCTGGTCCTCGTCACGCCCTCGCCCCGCTACCTCGACGCCGACGGCTACCGGGGCGGCTTCAGCGCCGCCGACATCGACGAGCTGCTGGAGTCCCTCGACAGCAACTACCTCGGATGGTCGGCGACGACGGCGCCGCTGATCATGGGTAACCCGGACCGCCCCGAGCTGGGCGAGGAGCTGACGAACAGCTTCTGCCGCATGGCACCCGAAGTCGCGCGCGTCTTCGCCCGGACCACGTTCCTCTCCGACAACCGGACCGATCTCGACGCCGTCACCCTGCCCACCCTCGTGCTGCAGTGCCGGGAGGACGTGATCGCCCCGCCGGAGGTGGGGGCCTACGTCCACGAGCACATCGCCGGCAGCCGCCTCGTCACCCTCGACGCCATCGGTCACTGCCCGCAGCTGAGCGCCCCCGAGCAGACCGCGGCGGCGATCCTCTCCTTCTTGCGGCCCGCATGATCCTCCCGCCCGCCTCGCGTACGGTCTCGTCGCCGGGTCGGCCTGGCGCGGCCTGCTGACGATGGCGGACTCCGCGGTGCGCGACGACGACACGGAGGACCTGTACGACCACGCGCCCTGCGGCTACCTCTCGACCGGGCCCGACGGCACCGTCGTCCGGGTCAACCGGACCTTGGCCGAGTGGCTCGGCCGCCCGCGCGAGCAGATCGTGGGCACGCGCTTCGTGGACCTGCTCACCGTGGGCGGACGGCTCTACCACGAGACCCACTTCGCCCCGTTGCTCTCCATGCAGGGCAGCGTCGGCAGCATCGCCACCGAGATGCGTCGAGCGGACGGCACCCGGATGCCCGTCCTGCTCTCCTCGGTCCTCCGCCGGGACGCCGACGGGCGCCCGGCGCTGGTCCGCACGATCGTCTTCGAGGCGGGCGACCGCCGCCGGTACGAACGCGAGCTGCTGGCCGCACGACGGGAGGCCGAACGGGACCGGGATCGTGTGCAGCGGCTCGCCTCGGTGCTCCAGCGCACGCTCCTGCCCCCCGCGCTGGCCGACGTCCCCGGGCTCGAGACCGCCGCCTACTACCGGGCGGGCGCGCACGGGGAGGTCGGCGGCGATTTCTACGACCTGTTCCCGCTGCACGGCCACCGGTGGGGTTTCTTCCTCGGCGACGTCTGCGGGAAGGGCCCCGGCGCCGCGGCCCTGACCTCGCTCACGCGGTACACGCTGCGCTCGGCCGCCGTCCACGACCCCGACCCCGGCAGTGTGCTCGACACCCTCAACGCCGTGCTCGCCCAGGAGCGTTCGATCGACACACCCGCCCTGTGCACCACCGTGTTCGGCCTGCTCGTGCCGGTTCCGGGAGGATTCCGCCTGGAGCTGGGCGCCGCGGGACACCCGCCCCCGCTGCTGCTGCGGGCCGACGGCACGGCCGGCTACGTCGACGACCTCGAGGGCGGCCTGCTGCTCGGCGCCGTCGAGCACGCGCGCGCTGCCACCACCACCGTGCACCTCGATCCCGGGGACACCCTCCTGCTCTATACCGACGGTCTCCCCGAGGCACGGCTCGGATCCGGGGTGGACCGCTTCGACGAGGGTCGCCTCCACGACTTCGCCTCCACGTTGGCACCGATCTCGGCGAAGGGGGCGGTTCACGCCGTCGAGGAACTGCTCGCGGGGTTCGGCGGACTCGACGACGACGTCGCCCTGCTCGCCCTCGGCGTCCCGGAGGCCCGTTGAGGTCGAGCGGGCTCCGCGACGAGGTGCGGGAGATCCGCAGAACGGCCCTGCTGGCGAGACCGACCCGGCGGTCGGAGGTCTGTGCCGTCACCCTGACCTGCGCGAGGTCTTGTCACGGGAGGTCGTCGCTTCCACCATGGACGCCGGGGCACGGCCGCTCGGCCGGACGTCCGGGAGGGGGCACGCACGTGCGGAACCTGGGAGTGCTCGTCGGATTCGCGCCCTGGATCGTGTTCACGGTGCTCTGCAGTCCGAGCACGTGGGAGTGGGCCACACTGACCGCGCTGCTCGTGGCGGTGATCCTCGTCGTCCCGGACTGGGTCCGGTACCGCGAGGTCGGCCTGCTCGACGCGGTGAGCATCGTCTTCTTCGGGGTCCTCGCCCTCCTGGCCCTCGTCCTCGACCGGGACGGGCTCATCTGGGTGGAGGACCGGGCGCAGCTGCTGTCCAGCGCCGCCCTGTTCCTGGTGTCGGCGGCGTCCCTGGCGGTCCGCCGGCCGTTCACCGAGTACTACGCGCGCCGCTCGGTGCCGAAGGAGTACTGGACCAGCCCGCTCTTCCGGCGGGTCAACGTCGCGATCACCGCGGTCTGGACCGTGGTCTTCCTGCTCAACGCGCTCTGCGACCTGCTGGTCGTCGCGATGCCCGGCACCTCCACCGCGTTCAACTGGATCGTGCCGGTGCTGCTCCTCGTGGCTGCGATCAAGTTCACGATCTGGTACCCCGAGCACGCGCGGCAGCAGGAGCGGGGCGGGCGCCCGAGCCCGGCCGCCGAGGCGGGCACGGCGGACTCGGCGGGCAGGGCGGACACCGGCTCGTGACGCCTGTGCGCCGGCCCGCCTCGGCGGCGTCAGTCCGTGAGCAGCAGGGTGTAGAGGCGGGCGATGAGCCCGTCCTCGACCAGGGCGATGTCCATGCCCCGCACGACCGGGGCCCCGCCCGCCGGACCGAAGTTCCAGGCGAGGTGGCCGAGGTCGGCGGCGACGCGGACCGGCCCATCCGGTGTGAACGCGAAGTCCGGGGCCTCGTCGAGGAGCTTCTGCGCCTTCGCGTCGAGCGCCTCGTGCCCGGTGAGGGTCTCCTCGGGGTCGGAGAACTCGACGCCGGGCGCATAGGTCCGGGCGATGACCGCCCTCCTCCGCTCGGGGTCGCGCTCGTTGAAGACCTCTTCCAGGTTCGCCTTCATCAGTTCCGCGATCGTCGCCACCGCACGCCCTCTCGTCCGCCCGCCCGGTCGATCAACGTAGGAGCGCGGTTGCTGAGCGGTCAACCACCCTCGCCGGTCCACCTCGTCCGATGACTCGGGGAGGGCACGGACAGCCCGTCGCCGCTCAGGAGGCCTCGGTCACGGGCTGCCGGAGGATGGTGCGCAGTGTCGAGGGGTCGGCGCGGCGTGGATCGCCGAGGTAGATCTCGTGGTGCCTGCCGGCCATGGTGAGGCCGTGCCGCGGGATGAACTCGTGGTGCATGCGGCGCAGCAGGTCGGCCTCGTCGTCGTACGCGCCGACGTGGAGTGCCTGGACGCAGCGTCCCTCCGCCAAGGTCTCCAGGCGGACGTCCTCCAACCGCGCGGGGGCCCGTTTCGAGCGGACCTTCTCGACGGCGGCGTCGAACATCCCGGTCGTCGTCCAGCCGGGCACCATGATCATCAGGGTCCAGCTCCACCGGGACTTGTCCCGGGCCGTGGTGAAGGCCGCCATGTCGTCGGACCACCACAGGCCCTCCAGCGGCATGACGACGTAGTCGCGGCCGAGCTCCTTCTTGCTGGCGAACTTGAGCGTGTACGCGAGGGGGTAGAGCGAGGCGACGGCGGCCTCGTACACCGGCGTGTTCGGGTCGCCGTGCCCGTCGATCATGAGGTACTGCAGGTCCGGCACGTCCAGGACCTCCGGCGAGTCGCGCCTGGCCCGGTAGCACGGCAGCTCCCGCTTCAGGTCCAGCTTGGTCGGCACGGGCCCTCCCGACGAGTGTCGATCACGTCGGGAGGGTCCCGCACCCGGTCCGCGCTGTCACGGGGGATGTCGTCGCCCGCGCACCTTCCTGGGCGGTGGAGCGAGGCCGCGGCCGCCGCGATCTCACACCGCGGGAGCACGCAGGACGACGACGGACCGGGGCCCCACGGTGAGGGCGTCGCCCGTCGCCCGCTTGCCGTGCCGCTCGGTCTCCGCGGGCGCGAAGGTGTCGATCTCGGGCTGCCAGACCTGGCCGTCGCGGGTGGGCGGGACCGTGAACGGCACGGGCTCCCACCAGGCGTTGACCAGGACGAGGAAGTCGTCGTCGAGCTGCGCGCGACCCGCGGCGTCGCGGTCCGGGGCGTCCCGGCCGTCGAGGTAGATCGCGACGGCGTGGGCGGTCGGGTCGGCCCACTCGGCGCCGGTGAGGATCGTGCCGGCGGGGGTGTACCAGCGGAGGTTGCGCCAGTCGACGCCGGACAGGAAGCGGCGCCGGCGGAACACCGGATGGGACCGCCGCAGCGCGATCACCCGGCGGGTGAAGGCGAGCAGCTCCTCGTCGACGTGCGCCCAGTCGAACCAGGTCAGCTCGTCGTCCTGGCAGTACGCGTTGTTGTTGCCGCGCTGGGTGCGGCCGAGCTCGTCGCCGCCGAGCAGCATGGGGACGCCGAAGGAGAGCAGCAGCGTGGTCAGCAGGGCGCGCTGCTGGCGGCCGCGCAGCGCGCGCACCTCCGCGTCCTCGGTGGGTCCCTCGTGGCCGCAGTTCCACGAGCGGTTGTCGTCCGTCCCGTCCCGGTTGCCGTCGCCGTTGGCCTCGTTGTGCTTGCGGTCGTAGCTCACCAGGTCGGCGAGGGTGAACCCGTCGTGCGCGGTGACGAAGTTGACCGAGGCGGTGGGCCGGCGGCCGCGGCCGCCGTAGAGGTCGGCGGAGCCGGCGAAGCGGGTCGCGAACTCGCCCAGCAGCCCGTCGTGGCTGCGCCAGAAGTCCCGGACGGTGTCGCGGTAGCGGCCGTTCCACTCCCGCCAGAGCGGCGGGAACCGGCCGAGGTCGTAGCTGTCCGCGCGCCCGACGTCCCACGGCTCGGCGATCAGCTTCGCGCGCGACACCACCGGGTCCTGCGCGACCAGGTCGAAGAACGCGGCGAGGCGGTCGAACCCGCCGTCGTCACGGGCGAGGGTGGGGGCCAGGTCGAAGCGGAAGCCGTCGACGCCCAGCACGGTCGTCCAGTACCGCAACGAGTCCATGATCAGCTGCAGGGTGAACGGATCGGCCGTGTCGAGCGAGTTGCCGCAGCCGGTGGTGTCGAGGTAGCGGCGCGGATCGGCGGGGTCGAGCCGGTAGTAGCCCGCGTTGTCGAGGCCGCGGTGGCACAGGGTCGGGCCGTGCGGATCGCCCTCGCCGGTGTGGTTGAAGACGACGTCGAGCACGACCTCCAGACCGGCCCGGTGCACGGCGTCCACCATGGCCCGGAACTCCGCGACCTCACCGCCGGGGCGCCCGCCGCGGACCTCGGCGGAGTAGCCGGGGTGCGGGGCGAAGTAGCCGATCGTGTTGTAGCCCCAGTAGTTGGTGAGGCCCCGGTCCGGCAGGAACGCCTCGGACACGTGATGGTGCACCGGCAGCAGCTCCACCGTCGTCACGCCCAGGCCGACGAGGTGGGCGAGGGCGGCGTCGTGGGCCAGACCGGCGTACGTGCCGCGCAGCTCGGGCGGGACCCCGGGGTGGGTCGCGGTGAAGCCCTTGACGTGCACCTCGTAGATCACCGTGTCGGCGTAGGAGTACCGCGGTGCCGGGCTCGAGGTGGCCGCGGGGGCAGCGACGACGAGGCCGCGCGGGACGTGCGCGGCCGAATCCAGCGCGCTCGGCCGCCCGGGATCGTCCGGGTCGTGCCCGAGCACCTCCGGTCCGAAGCGCACCTCGCCGGCGACCGCCCGCGCGTAGGGGTCGAGCAGCAGTTTCGCCGGGTTGTAGCGCAGGCCGCGGGCGGGCTCGTACGGCCCGTGGGCCCGGTAGCCGTACGCCTGCCCGGGCCCGACACCCGGCACGAAGCCGTGCCAGACGCCGGCGTCGTACTCGGGCAGGTCGAGCCGCTGTTCGTCGGTCCCGTCGAACAGGCACAGCTCCACGCGCTCCGCCCGCGAGGCCACCGCGAAGTTCGTGCCGCCGTCGCGCACGGTCGCGCCGAGCGGGGCGAGGGTGCCGGGCAGCACGGTGCGCGCGGGCGCGCTCACCAGTCCGGTCCCTGCTCGCGCAGCCTGCGCAGGACGTGCCCGACGGGGTCCACCGCGCCGTGCCGGCGGCGGATCACGTCGGCGACCAGCCCCGTCCAGCCGGTCTGGTGCGACGCACCGAGCCCCGCGCCGTCGTCGCCGTGGAAGTACTCGTTGAACAGCAGGTTGTCCTTCCACCGCGGGTCGCGCTGCAGCCGCTCGACCCCGCCGAAGCAGGGCCGCCGCCCGTGGTCCCCGACCAGGAACAACGACACCAGCCGCTCCCACAGATCCGCGACGACCTCGTCGAGCCGCAGCCGCTTGCCGGAGCCGGTCGGGTACTCGACCGTGTGGTCGTCGCCGAAGAAGCGGTGGTAGCGCTCGAGCGAGGTCACGACGAGATGGTTGACCGGGAACCAGACGGGGCCGCGCCAGTTGGAGTTGCCGCCGAACATCGCGACGGTCGACTCGGCCGGCTCGTAGTCGATCTCGGCGTGCAGGCCGGGTGCGTCGAGCACGTACGGGTGGTCGCGGTGGTAGGCGGAGACCGAGCGCAGGCCGTGGGGCGAGAGGAACTCCGCCGGGTCGAACAGCTGGGCGAGCAGGCGTTCCAGCTTGTCCACACCGACCACGCCGAGCAGCAGCTGACGGTTCCCGGGGCCGCCGCGCAGCAGCCCGCGCGCGGCGAGCTTCTCCTCGTCGTCGAGGCCCTCCGGGTCGAGGAGCCGGGCGACGTGCTTGCCCCCGGCAGCCGCACGCGACAGGGTCGTCTCGTCGGCGACCCCGGCGGCGAGCATCGGGATCACGCCGACCATGGAGCGCACCGCCACGGGCACGACGGTGCCGTCGGGCGCCACGAGACGGTCGGCGAACAGCCCGGTCTCCGGGTCCCACAACCCCTCCGACTCCACCGCGTCGCGGATGGCGGCGAGGTGCTCCAGGAACTTGCGGACCAGGTCGTCCGCGGGCCGGCCGGCGTTGCGCAGCACGGCCGCGATGACCCCCATGGCCAGCGCGTAGGCGGCCATCCAGCCGGTCGCGTCGGACTGCTCGAGCAGGTAGCCCGGCGGCAGGTGCGAGCGGTCGATCGGGCCGATGTTGTCCAGGCCGAGGAAGCCGCCCTCGAAGACGTCGGAGCCGTCCGAGTCCTGCAGGTTGACCCACCAGGTGAAGTTGAGCAGGAGCTTGTCGAAGACCCGGGACAGGAAGTCGATGTCGCGGGCCCCGTCGAGGGCGAACACCTCGAGCGCGGCCCACGCCTGCACGGGCGGGTTGACGTCCCCGAAGTCCCACTCGTAGGCGGGCAGCGCGCCGTTCGGGTGCTGGAACCACTCGCGGCACACCAGCAGCAGCTGGTACTTCGCGAAGGCCGGGTCGACGTGCGCCAGCGCCACGCAGTGGAAGGCGAGGTCCCAGGAGGCGAACCAGGGGTACTCCCACTTGTCCGGCATCGACATCACGTCGAAGGAGTTGAAGGTCCGCCACCGGGCGTTGCGCCCGTGCTCCCGGGAGGCGGGCGGCCGCGGCTGGCCCGGGTCGCCGGCGAGCCAGCGGGCCACGTCGTAGAAGTAGAACTGCTTGCTCCACAGCAGCCCGGCGAAGGCCTGCCGCATCACGTTCGCCTCGTCGGCCGAGGCCGCCGCCGGCGTCAGCTCGGCGTAGAACTCGTCCGCCTCCGCGCGCCGCCGGTCGCGGACCCGCGTGAAATCCGCGCCCAGGTCGCCCGGCCGGTCCTCGGGGCGCAGCCGCAGGCGGAGCTCCACCGTGGCGCCGGGGTCGACCGCCACGCGGTACCGCACCGCGCACTTGGTCCCGGTGCCCTCCGGGTTCACCGTGGCCGCGCCGTGGACGACGTGGTCGTTGATCCCGTCCTTCGGGTACCGGGGACCGGGGTTCCCGTACAGCCGCTGCAGGTTGGTCTCGTTGTCGCAGAACAACAACTCGGGCGCCGCGCCGTCCGGTCCGGGGGCCGCGGCCAGCTCCAGGTCCCCGAGGAAGGGGTGCGGCACCGCGACCGTCGCCGGGCCGCTCGCCCACATCGCCGGCACCGTGGCGGCCGGGTCCCAGGACCAGGTGTTGCGGAACCAGAGCGTGGGCAGGACGTGCAGCGCGGCCCGCTCCGGGCCGGCGTTGGTGACCTCCACGGTCACCAGCAGGTCGTCCGGGTCGGCCTTGGCGTAGTGCACCTCGACCACCCAGTAGCGGTCGTCGTCGAAGACGCCGGTGTCGAGCAGCTCGTACTCCGGGTCCCGACGGCCGCGCGCCCCGTTCGTCGTCACGAGGTCCTCGTAGGGGAAGGCGCGCTGGGGGTAGTGGTAGCGCCAGCGGTTCCACGCGTGGGAGGGGACCGCGTCGAGGTACCACCAGTACTCCTTGGCGTCCTCACCGTGGTTCCCCTCGGGACCGGTCAGCCCGAAGAGGCGCTCCTTGAGGATCGGGTCCTGCCCGTTCCACAGCGCCAGGCCGAGGCAGAGCCGCTGCTCGACGTCCGAGAAGCCGGCCAGGCCGTCCTCGCCCCAGCGGTAGGCCTGGGACCGGGCCCGGTCGTGCGGCAGGTAGGACCAGGCCTCCCGTCGGGGCTGTAGTCCTCGCGAACCGTCCCCCACTGCCGTTCGCTGAGGTACGGCCCCCAGCGGTACCACGGGTCGCCCGACCGCAGCCCCTCGTCGAGGCTCTCGAACCCCCGCACCCGCTCGCTCTCCGCGCCCACCACGCCTCCCGGTCGCCGTCGTCGCCCGGCGCGGAGTCTCCGGCCCGCGGGCCGGCGGGGATTCACCCGTCCCGGATGGGCCCGGGGTGCGGGCGAGCGGTCAGCGTGGGGCCGGAGACCCCGACCGTCGAAGGGAGCCGACGATGAGTACGCACGCCACCCCGCAGCAGGCCGAGCCCGGTGGAGCGGCGACTCCGGGGGGAAGGACGGAGTTCACCAGGACGTTCGCCCTGGGCGCCGCGGTCCTCATGCTGGTCGGAGGGGTGTGCGGCATCCTGACCGGCATCGCGTCGATCGCGCGGAACGTGCTCGTGGTGCGGACACCGCAGTACACCTACGCCCTCGACCTCACCGTCTGGGGCTGGACGCACCTCGTCGTGGCCGTGCTGCTCCTCGTGGCCGGCGTCGGCGTGCTGCGCGGCGCGAGCTGGGCCCGCGGCCTCGGCATCACGGCGGCCGCGCTGAACATCGTGGCGCACTTCGCGTTCCTCCCCCACTTCCCGGTCTGGGGACTGGTGCTCATCGCCCTGAACGGGATCGTGATCTGGGCACTCGTGCCCTACCGCCCGGATGGGACGCGCCCGGCTCCGGCAGACCGCGGAACAGCAGCCAGCTCACCACCGGCATGAGGATCAGTGGTGCGAGCGCGACCTGGAGCGTCGTCCGGTCGGCGAGCCAACCGATGACCGGGCTGGCGACGCCCCCGATGCCGACGGTCAGGCCGAGCGTGATCCCGCTGGCGGTGCCGACCCGTGAGGGCAGGTAGTCCTGGCCGAGGGTGACCTGCAGCGAGAAGGGGACGTAGAGGCCCATGGAGGTCAGCGCCACGAACACGGAGATCGCCGGTCCCGGCACGACCACCACGCCGGCCACGGCGACGATGCTCACCAGGTACGAGGAGCGGGCCACCGTGACCCGGTCCCATCGCCCCGCGAGGATCCCGCCCACCACGGAGCCGACCGCACCGCCGAGGTAGAGCACGAACAGCGCGACGGTCCCGGCGACGGAACCGCCTCCGGAGCGCTGCTGGACGTAGAGCGCGAGGAACGTGCTCAGTCCCAGGAAGACGACGGATCGGGCGATCACGGCGAAGGACAGCCTCACGAACGAGCCCCAGTCGTCGGCGCCGCGCGCGACGGCCGCACCGCGTTCCCCGCCGCCGTGTCGCCGGGCCACTGCCCGCAGCACGGGCAGGCACAGGACGGCACCGGCGAGCGCGGGGAACACGAGCAGCGGGGTCATCCGCAACCCACCTGCGGCCGCCACACCCGCGACGAGCAGCGGTGCGGTGGCGAACCCGAGGTTGCCGCCCAGGGAGAACACGCCCATCGCGCTGTGGCTGCCCTCGCTCGCCAGGCGGGCGGTCCGCGCCGACTCCGGGTGGTAGGCGGCGACCCCGATCCCCGAGAGCGCGACGAACACCAGCGTCAGCCCGTAGGAGCCCGTCACGCCGCTGAGCGCGATGCCGGCGCCGCCGACGATCGTGCTCACCGGCAGGAGCCAGGGCATGGGCCGGCGATCGGTGAGCGCACCGAACACCGGCTGCGCCACCGACGACAGCAGGCTCGCGGCCAGCACGATGCCGGCGACCGTGGCATAGCCGTAGGCACGCTCCGCGACGAAGAACGGGACGAGAGCGGCGACGGCGCCCTGGTAGACGTCGACGCAGGCGTGCCCGATCGCCAGCAGGGCGATCGAGGTCCTTCTTCCCACGCCTCGATCGTGCGGACCTCCGGGCCTGTCCCGCTTCCGATAACCTGCCGCGCGATGCCGGAAATCCGCCACGCGCCCGTCGCGCCGACGCGCGTGCAGCGCCTCGCGCCCGGGACCGGGATCGACGCCCACCGCCACGACGACCACCAGATCGTCTACGCCGCTCGGGGGGTCCTCGAGATCTCCACCAGCGCCGGCACCTGGGTCGCCCCGGGCAACCGCGCCATCTGGGTCCCCGCCGGCACCGTGCACGCCCACCACGCCCACGGCGAGCTCGAGTTGCACCTGGTCGGCGTACCGGTGCCGGAGAACCCGCTCGGCCTGACCGCGCCGACGGTCCTCGCCGTCGCCCCTCTGCTGCGCGAGCTGATCGTCGCCTACACCCGCAGTCCGGACGACGGCGGCCCCGAACGCGCCCGCCTGCACGCGGTCCTGCTGGACCAGCTGCGGGCCTCCCCGCAGCAGCCGCTCCATCTGCCGGCCCCGACGTCGCCGCTGCTGCAGTCCGTGTGCGACATCCTGGCCGTCGACCCGGCCGACGGGCGAACCCTGGCCGAGCTGGGCCGCGAGGTCGGGGCGAGCTCCCGCACCCTGTCCCGGCTGTTCCGCAGCGACCTGGGCATGACGTTCCCCCAGTGGCGCACCCAGCTCCGGCTGCACACCGCCCTCGTCCTGCTGGCGGAACGCACGCCGGTCACCACCGTCGCGCACCGCTGCGGCTGGGCGTCGGCGAGCGCGTTCATCGACGTCTTCCGCCGCACCTTCGGCCACACCCCGGGAGCACGACCCACCGCGCGACAGGGTCCGGGCTGCTGAGAACAGGGTGTCGCTCGAGCCGGATCCACTGCGTCGCCCGGCCCACGGCCTCGTAGGCTGCGCGAGTGATCGAGTCGAGGTACCTCACCGACACCCGCAGCGGCTACGACGCGATCGCACAGGCCTACGCCGAGACGTTCCGCTCCGAGCTCGCCGACAGCCCGTTGGACCGCGCCGTGCTCGCCGGCTTCGCCGAGCTCGTGGCGAACCGGCACCCGGACGGACGGCTGCTCGAGGTCGGCAGCGGACCCGGGGACGTGACCGCGCACCTGCACGACCTGGGGATGGCGATCCGCGGCATCGATCTCTCCGCCGCGATGGTCGACCTCGCCCGTCGCGAGCATCCCGGCGTCACCTTCGACGTCGGCGACATGAGCGCACTCGACACGTCCGACGCGAGCCTGGCGGGGCTCGTCGCCTGGTACTCGATCATCCACGTCCCCCCGGTCCACCTGCCCGTGGTGTTCGCCGAGTTCCACCGCGTGCTCGTGGACGAAGGCCACCTGCTGGTGGCCTTCCAGGTGGGCGACGACGTCCTGCACTTCGACGAGGCCTTCGGCCACCAGGTCTCACTGGACTTCCACCGACTCCGGCCCGCCGCCGTGACGGCCCTGCTCGACGGTGCCGGGTTCGACCTCACCGCCCAGCTCGTCCGCGCCCCCGCCGCGACCAGCGCCGCCACGAAGATCCCGCAGGCCTGCCTCATCGCGTGCAAGCGCCCGACCGCCGGTCGGACGTCCTGACCTGGCTCCCGGTGGAGCCCAGGGGCAGGACCTCACCGTGGCCCGGGGGCTCCAGGCCGTCGAGGTCGACGGCGACGTGGACGACCTCGCCGAGGGTGGGGCCCTCGCCCTCCCGCCAGGCTCGCTCGTACTCGCGCGGACCCAGGGCCGTTCGGGCGCGCTCGAGCAACGTCGCCGTCTCGGGAGCCGATCGCCAGGCCAGACCTTCGCGGTCGCGTTGCGCGCGAGCAGCGGAGTACAGCATCACCGCCGTCCGGTGGTGACCGGCCAGGGTCAGGAAGTTCGCCCGCATCTCCACGAACGCACCGCCCAACTCGCCGCCCTCGCGCAGGTGCAGCTCGACGACACGGTTCGACCACAGCATGCCGCTGTCGGCATCGCTCGCGGTGAGGGCCGCGTAGCTGCCGGCGCGGCCGTCCCGGCCAGTCGGGCCTGGTCGATGCGCCCCTGGTGGGCCAGCATCGTGGCCAGACCCAGAGGGACCCCTCCAGAGGCCGACGTTCCGCGGCGCGCGAGGTGGTGACGGGTGCGGTGGTGCTGATCTCGGTCATCGGAGGACTCCAGCCGTCGTGTGGGTCTGCTCGGGGTGTGGACGCCCCGATTGGGCTGAACTCATCCGCACCCACGTCGGCCGCGATTCCCGGTTGGAGCTCGTGCTGCCTCGGCCGAGCCCGATCGACGAGTTCGCCGCCGGCCGACCGGTGCAGTTGAGCGACCCGGCCGATCTGCTCGGCGAACACGTCCGAGGTGAGCGGCCCCTGCCCGCCGGCCTGAGCCTCGGAAGCCGTCTTCGCCTCAGCTCAGCCGGGTGGCAGCCCGACGGCACCCATGGCAAGCAGGTACACCAGCTCCCCAAGTTGCCTGTGGAGTACAGGGCCGGCAACGCGAAGGCTCCCCCGCACCGGCGCCTTGCCGTGCCCGCACCTTGCCGTGCGCGTCGCTACACCGCACCCGTCGAGAGGCCGCATCTCACGTCGCGTGTGGTGATCCCTCTCGTTCGGCGCGATCCGCCTCGGCGCGGCTCTGCTGAGCCGCGTCGCGTTCGTCGGCGGCCGCCTGACGATGGCGGGCGGCCTGGTCCGGGGCGTGGTGTGCGTCGAGGAGATCGGCGCAGCGGTCGTGCGCGAAGGCGGTGCGCTCGTGTTGGATGGCGGCGCGGCCGTGCGCGGCGATGGCGTTCGCGAGCCCGTCGGCGGCGGCTTGCTCGGCGCAGACGAGGTCGTCGTGGGCGAGCGGTTCGCGCGCGCGGAGCCGGGCCGCGCGGTTGGCCAGGGCGGCGCGACGGTTAGCCAGGTCGTCCGTGCGGCGGGCGAGGTAGTCACGGGCGTCGTCGACGTAATCAGACACCTGTTCGTAGTAGCGCCCCGGGGTCATCGGACGGCCAGCATCATTTCTCGGACGGTACGCCCGCCCGGTGGCACCCGGTAGCCGCTGCGCCGGTGCAGGACGCGACGGGAGTTCCAGCACCCGGCGGGTGATCGGTCGCCGTGCCCGGGCAGCAGTCCGGCCGCACGCCCGCCTCCCTCGCCGTGCTCGATCGCTCCACCCGCCGGCGGATACGCAGCTCGTCGGCCTCGGATGTCGCGCCCGGAGGCGCAACGAGGACCGTGCCCATCCCCGGCCGGGACCTACACCGGTGGTTCCGCGCTCGCGTGGCTCTCGTGGCGGCCGGCGGTACCCGGCAGGCATTCACGGCCGCCGGGGCCGCCGCGCACGTCGACCAGTGCTTCGTCGGGTTCCGCAGCGCAGGCCGGTGCCCCTCGTGCGAGCCGAAGCAGGTGGTCCACCATCTCGGGGGCCCGGCGCAGGGTGATCCGGCGCTGGGCCACCAGGTCGGCAAGGAGCATGGTCGTCCTCGCGTCGACGAAGCGTGTTCGGCTCAGGTCCAGTACCCGTGGGCCGATGCGGACCAGGTCGTCGAGGCGGGACCGCAGCGCGTGGACGTTGGCCAGGTCACACTCACCGGCGAGGTGCACGACGGAATCGGGGCGCTCGGTGATCCGCAGGATCCCGTCGTCGTACACGGCAGGAATCTCCCGGACGTGGTCGTGGCAGGACCGGACCTGGTCGCGCAGATCGCGGGTCAGATCGTGAGCGCGGTAGTGGCACAACACGTCGATGTCACGGCAGGTGGCCAGGGTGTGCAGTGCATGCTCGCAGGGGCAGAGCGAGGGGTCCGCCCACACCAGGAGCCGCCGGACGCCCGACACGGACAGGGGCAGGAAGTCCATCGCGACGGCGGCATCGACGCCACGGGGGAGCAGAAGGACGTGCCGGTTCACCTCGAGCGCGGGCAGGTCGAGGTCCCAGGCGCGTAGCCGGCCGGCGAGTTCCACCCGATCGACACATCCGGTCAGCACGACCCGGTTCCGGGCGGAGGGGGCGGGCTCGGTGAGGAAGGCAGCCACCGCCTCGAGTCGCTCCTCGGCCGACCGGGCCACGACGCAGGTGTGGCTCACCGCGCCCGTCCGCACGAACCCGCGGGGAAGGAGACGTGGGTGGTGGTGCGCGGCCCGGTGTGCACCAGGGTCACGGCGGCGACGTGGTGTGCCATCCACAGCGCGGCTCCCGCGGCGCCCCGGCGACGCCGACGGTCGCCCGGGTCGTCGTGCGGTCCGGCCGCCTCGTCGACCCGGATCCGCACGCTCGTCGCGCCGGAGTACCAGCGCACACGTACCGGTATCGCGTCCCGGACGAGCGCGTCCGTGACGACCTCGCCCACCGCGAACAGCAGCCGACCGGCGTCGTCGTCGGACAGCTGGAACCGGAGCGCGAGAGCGTGGAGGTCCCGCCGGAGATCGGCCAGCTGGAATGCCGCTGCGACCCAGGTGTCGAGATCCGGCCGGCGCGTCGACGGCCCCGCGGTTCGCGGGGTGGGAGTGCGCATCCGAGGTGTCTCCTTCGATCCCGTCACGCTCAGCCGCCAGGAACGGAGCCCTACCTACCCTGCGCACTGCCGGGCAAACGGGGACGGTCGGTGCCGGCGGCGCGCGGCGGAGCCGGATCCCGCCTCGCCGAGGTCGGCCCGCGCGCTCGTCAGGAGTCGGGGCGGGGCTCACCGGCATCGAGCCATCCGTGGTACCGGGCGCCGTGCAACCACAGCGACACGTACCGGCAGGCGCGGCCGTCGGCCTCGACCAGCCGCCCCACGTGCAACTCGTACTCGGGGTTGCGCTCGTGATCCGCGACGGCCTCCTCCGTGGTCGCGGACCGGGCGGGCGCCCAGGGGTCGTCGGGGCCCCGATCGTCGACAGTGCGGGTGTCCATGGCCGACCGACTTGCACACCCGACGCGGTCGAAACCCCCGCCTTCGTCTCCAGGGCACCTGCTCGGGAGATCCCGGCTGCTCCTGGGCGTAACGAGGCCAAGCCAGCATCTGCTCAGGGCTCGCGGAAGTCCGTCCGGCGCGGTCCCGCGGTGAAGAGACAGCCGCCCGGTAGAGGCAGCACTCGGAAGCTGGTCTCGTCGTAGGGCCAGTCCTCCTCGTCGACCGGCTCGCGGTTGATCGCCCGGCGGACGGGGTCGGGCAACGGCGTGACGGGTGGCGGGGGTGGCGCCTGCGTCAGGCGGCTGCGCACAGCGGTGACCGCCGCGGAGCGCTTGGTCAGGGCCGCACCGCAGGCCGAGCAGTACTGGCCACCGTTGTTGATGGTCTCGCAGACCGCGCACTGCCACAGCCCGGTCACCGGCCACGCTCCTCGAGTTTGTCGATCAGCTTGCCGAGCAGCGCGCGGCCCCGACCGGGAGGGGGCGCCTCGGGTCCCGGGCGGACCGCCTTGGCGGCGACGCGCAGCCCCTTCCCCCGAAGAGTGGAACCGCGCGACGCCGGCCGCGGCTCGCCGGGATCCGCCGGCTCTGCCGGCGCTGCCGGTCGCGCGGTCGTCGGGCGGGACCCGCCCCGGGCGTCGGAGGGTCCCAGGCGGAGGGGGGAACGGCCAGGGGCCGTGGCCGGGCGCGGGGCGCGCCCGAGGGTCGGGGTCTCGCTGCGCAGACCCATCAGGGTGGCGTGGACCTCGGCGATGGAGGGCCGCGCGGTGGGGTCGTTCAGCAACATCCGTTCCACCAGCGCCACGACCGGAGCGGGGACGTCCACCGGCGGGAGCTGGAGTCGAGCGCCGTTGAGCACGGCGATGGCGGCCTCGTGGAAGTCGGGGTCGAAGGCCGGCGGAGCCCCGGTCAGGTACTCGGCGTAGATCAGGCCGAGCGCGAAGATGTCGGAGGCCTCGGTGAGGACCGCGGCGGGGGCGCTGCCCTGGATGTAGCCGATCAGCTCCGGGGAGTAGTAGTTCATCGTGCCGACGATCTCGTCGGGCGGGGGCGGGTTGCCGACGATGTAGGAGCTGTCGAAGTCGATGAGCTTGGTCGTGTACCCGAGTTCCGTGCGCTTGATCAGGACGTTGCTCGGCTTGAGGTCGCTGTGCACGATGTGCAGGTCGTGGAGGATCTTGAGGCTGTGCGCGACGGTCTTGAGCAGCACCAGTTGTGCCGGGAAGCCCAGCGCGGCCACGTCGCCCGGTTCCAGCCCGGCGACGTCGACCTTCTCGGTCACCTTGTAGTACTTGGCACCCTCGCGGAAGAAGTCCAGGGTGGCGATGAGATTCCCGCCGTAGGTGGTCAACGGGGCCATGGCGGCCTGGATGCCGCGGTGGTGCGCCTCGAAGGCGGCGCAGCGGGCCCGCTTGCGTTCCTTGGTCTTGGCGCTGCCCGGGGCGTCGTCGTCGGGATAGGTGGGGGCGAGGAACCGTTTGATGAAGTAGGCCCGGCCGTCGCGCTCGGCGAAGCTCCACTCGCTGAGCCCGGCACCGACCACCCGGAAGTCCTCCAGCAGCCGGTAGCCGTGCAGCACGTCTCCCGCTCTCATGGCGTCCCCTCCGTCGTCGGCGGCGCGAGGTGTCGCTCGTAGCCGGGCTTGTAGGCCGCCCACAGCTGGGCTCGGCGCTTGCGCCGCGCTTCCCGCAGCTCCTCGAGCTTCCGTTCCTGCTCGCGCACATCCGCGTCCAGGCCGTCCAACGGCGTGATCCAGCGCCGTTCGAGCTCGGCGGTGCGAGGGGCGAACAGCGCCCGGAAGGTGTCGTGGTCCGCGCCGATGCCCAGCACGGCCATCGAGGCGTCGTCGCCGGTGACCGCGCCGATCCGGGCCTGCACGGCGGCCGACCAGCCGTCGGTGTCGTGAGAGTCGCGCAGCGAGGCGAGGACCAGGTGCTCGAAGTGCATCGGCGAGGGCACGTACCCGAAGCAGCCGTCGGTGGCCGCCATGACCAGGAAGGGCGCGGTCAGCTCGGTCCGGCGGTGATGGACCACGAAGTCGGTGTCGGCGGACACCGCGTTGCTCACCACCGAGTCCTCACGAAGGTTGGCCATCGCGTCCCCCGAGTCCCGGATGTCGTCGCGGGTCAGCTGGCAGGCACCCCCGCCCGGCTCGAAGGCGTACACGCGGGAGTCACCGGCCCAGAACAGGTGACAGGACCACTGGCGCCCGTCCCGCTCGCGGCGCTGCAGGGCGGCCACCGCAATGGTCGTCGGCAGGGCCCGCAGCAGCCGGGACCGCAGACCGCTGGCCGGCGCCCTGAGCTCGGCCAGCCGCTCCTGCAGCGCCGTGCGGAGCGATCGCCGCAGGTCCGCCGCGGTCGCCGCACCGTCGAGGTTCCAGTCGGGGTCCAGCAGCGCCACCAGACGCTGTTCGACGACGTCGCGAGCCACCCGGGACGCCAGGTAGGCGCCGGTACGAGGGCCGTCCGGGGTCTCGTACACCGTCCCGCCCGCGCCCCCCATCCCGTCGAACACGGCGACGAGGCCGAGCTCCCGGCCGTCGCGCAGGACGGGATCCGAGTCCTCCCCCGCGCCCGCGATCCTGCCCAGGTTGAAGCCGAACGACAGCGCCGGCCCACCCGACACGGGCAGGTCGTCCCCCGACGAATCCACCGTCGGTGTGTCGACCGGCTCCGTACTGCCGACCGACTCCGTGCTGTCGACCGACTCGGTGCTGTCGGCCGGCTCCGTTATGTCGAGCTGAACGCCGTCGGCCGTGTCTGCGGGCTCGGCCTGATCGGTGCTCTCGCCCTGAACGGTGCTCTCGCCCTGAACGGTGCTGTCGGCCTGATCGGTGCCGTCGTCCGGCTCCGGGGGCGTGGTGGCGGCCCGCTCGGTCACAGGTCCGCCCCCGCTCACACCGAGTTGCCGATGGAGTCCACGATCGTCCCGTAGTCCACGTCGGACAAACCCGCGCCGGCCTGCGAGGGATAGTGGACGACGTTCTCCCACACGCCGGAGATGTCACTCCAGCCCGGGGCGTCCGGGGCGAAGAGGATGAGTCGCTTGCTGCTGGCACCGAGCGGACCCTGCGCGTCCTCCCAGAGGTCGGTCAACGCACTGAAGTCCGCAGGTACCCGGCCACGCAGCTCGGCGGGGATGTTCGTCGGGTCCAGCGGGTGGGCGGGCGCGTCGGTCCAGACGACCACGACCTGGCGGCGCCGGTCCCCACGGTTGGTCCACGGCGAGTTCACCGCCAGCGCAACCGCCTCCAGACCCGACTCGGGCGCGTCGCCGCCGCCCTCGGCGAGCAGTCCGTTGACGAAGTCGCTGAACCCGACCTGGTCTGCCGGCAACGCGAAGAACGGCGACTCCTGCAGCGCGGCCTCCCCGTCGGCGAAGAAGTCCCGGAACGCGACGACGCGCACCCGGAGCTCGTCGACGTTCTTGCCCTTGGCCACGAGATTGTGCTGCACGTCGTCGTAGAAGCGCAGCGCGTTGGCCTTCACCGCGTCGAGGATGGGGGTCATGCTGCCGGTGACGTCGATGCAGAAGACGATGTCGACGGCGTAGCTCAAGCCACGAGGCGGCGAGGCGAGGCTGGTCTGCGTCGCAGCGGGCGCCGACACCTCCCCGGCCTCGGACGAGGCCGCTGCGGCCGGGTCGTCACCCGCTGCAGCACCCGCCGCGGGCGTGCTCTCCGGAGTGGGATTGGACTCGTTCGACATCTCTCTCCTTCGACGGCGGGGGACGGCAAGACGCCGCCTCCGTGCACGCCTGCAGCTACCCCCGCGGACCGACTCCAACCCGACGCGTCGGCTCGAGCCGACCGAGAATTCCTCCCCGTGCTCCGTTCGGTCGCGAGCGGGAGGACCGAACGGCTGTTCGCAGGCACCTCAGTCCGCGCACCTTGTAGCCGCGCAGACCTGTCCCTGGGACCGAGTTCACGACCCTCTCCGCCCGAAGCCCGCTGGTCGACACACCTCGGAACGGGGTACCTGCGCCGACCGCCGCGCCACTCCCCGTCGCGCCGCCCCCTCGGAGGCGAGCCCGGTGGGCGGCCCGAGCGGTGACCCGCCCGACGTCTCCGGCGTCTCGGTCGGTGACCTCATGGGCCGGGTCTCGCGGGATCTCCCCACCCTGATGCGCCAGGAGCTCGCACTCGCCCAGGCCGAGCTGAAGCAGGAGGCCGGCGCACCCGTCCCACCCCGGAACGCACCGTCGACACCCTCAAGCAGGTTCCCGACGCCCTCAAGGGCCGATAGGAGGACCCGATGACCACCCCCTACGGCACACCCGCCGATCCCACGCCCTACGGCACCGACGACCCGGACGCGATCCGCCGCCAGACCGAGCAGACCCAGAACCGGCTCAGCGGCGACGTCGAGGCCCTGACCGAGAAGGTCACCCCGGGCCGCGTCGTGCAGCGCCGGGTCGACCGCGTCCGCGGCCGGGTGTCCGGCTGGCGCGACGCCGTCACGGGCAGCGACCCCGCCGGGTCCGCCCGCGACACCGCCCACCAGGCGGCCGGCGCGGCGAGGACCTCCGCGAGCCGGCCCAGCAGGCCGTGCAGTCGGTCAAGGAGACGGCCGAGGACGCCGCCTCCACCGTGGCCGACGAGGGCCGGTCGGCCGCCGGGCAGGACGCCGCCGGCACCGTCAAGGAGCAGGCCCAGCAGTGACCCCGACCCGGCGCTGACTCCGGGGCCGGCGATGACTCCCGGTCTCGGAGCCGCGTTCGCTGGTGCTGTGTCCGACCCGCTGGACCGGAACACCCGGGACTCCATCGTCGGCGAGTCGGCCCCTTGCCTCCTGCTGGGCCGCTCAGGACGAGTCGGAGGCGGTGGTCGTGGCGGGGCCGCTCGCCTGGGCGCGCTGGTTCAGCTCGGTGTTGATGCGCCGGGCCTCCTCGAGCTGGTCCTCCAGGACCACGATGCGGCACGCCGCCTCCACCGCCGTGCCCTCGTCGACCAGTGCCCGGACCCGAGCGGCCAACCGCAGCTGGTACCGGGAGTAGCGCCGATGACCCCCGGGCGAGCGCTGCGGGACGAGCAACTTCGCCTCGTCCAGGCTGCGCAGGAACCCCGCCGTCGTGCCGAGCATCTCGGCCGCTCGGCCCATCGTGTAGGCGGGGTAGTGCTCGTCGTCGAACTTGTCCGCCGCGGTCCTGGGGTCTTGGGTCATTCCACCTCCACAGACGAGGGGCCCCGGTGCAGTCGCACCGGGCCCCCGAGGGGTTAGCTCTTCACACCATCCACCGACTCGAAGGTCGGCTTCCACGACTCGCAGAACTCCGAACAACGACTCCTGCGAGACAACGCATCCGCGTGGTAACCGAGAATCACCTTCCGTTCCGACGAGGCGGGTACCCACTCGGCCCTCGAGGGCCGCAGCAGGTCTGACAGTGGTGCTGTGTTCCCTTCTCCTCCGTGTTGCGACTTGCTGGTGTTGCGACTTGCCGGTGTTGCCTCGCGGGTAGTTACGTCATCTCCCGCGCTGATCTCCTCTTCGGTCTCCGACGTGGAGGTTACACACAGCCATGCGCGAATGTCTACCTCGCAGAGATGAGATTTTCGCGCCTCGCGGGCCGCGACCATCTCGTTCAGAGGACCGGAGAAGGTGCTGGCGCCCTACTGCAAGGGGCCAGGACGACTCGGCCCGTACGCCGAAGGGGGCTACGGGGTTGGGGTTCGGTCACCTCGCCGAAGCGAGGACCACCCTTCACCGCGGGACGGCTGGGGGCAGGCCTGGCAACCCTTACCTTCGGGCCAGGTCGGCAGGTGCCGGCCGCGCAGGGCGGCCGCCCGGCTCACATGGAGGCATGCTCCAGGCTGGCCCCGTGGTGGGCCTCGCGACCCGCCGACCCGCCGTACCAGTCGAGGCAGAGCACGGTGGCGTCATCGCGCAGGTTCCCGCCGGTGATTCGGAGTACGGCGGCGCCGAGTGCATGCACGACCTCGTGCGGGTGCAGGTGGGCGGTGTCCCGGAGCGTGGTGTGGAAGTCCAGATCGGCGGCGTGCCGCTCGAGCATCCCGTCCGTGACGAACACGATCCGGTCGCCGGGTTCGAGCGCGAGCGGCTGCACCTGGAAGGACCTACAGGGCTCGAGGCCGAACGGCATGTCGATGGCCGGCTTGATCTCCTCGACCCGACCCTGGCGCAACCGAAAGGGGCCGGGTGGCCGGCGTTGACGATCATGGCGGTCTTACGGTCCAGGTCTAGTCGTACGACCTGGCCGGTGACGAACCAGCCCACCGAGGAGTGCGCCGCGAGCTTGTCGTTGGCGCTGACGACCTGTGAGTGCAGGTCCATTCCCGCACGGCGGGCATTGCGCAGCGCGCTGACGAGGACCGTGGCAAGCATCGCCGCTTCCACGTCGTGGCCGGCGGCGTCGGTGATCGACAGGTGCAGGGTCCCCCGGTCGAGCGTGTAGTCGAACGTGTTTCGATGGTTCCAGTCATATATGGACGACTGGTGTTTCCGACATCCCGGCGGATCGGCGGGCGCCCCGGAGACCGCATCGCCGGACGGCCCGTCTGGGTGACCATCCACCCCGGCTGACGCCCCATCCCACACCTCCTGCTCGAGGTGTTGCGACGATCGGTTGAATTCGCCTCGCCGCAGTCAGGCCGATGATCTTCGCGTCCAAAACGGGCGATCACCCCTGCCTATCCCAGGCATATGGGCGGCCTAGCCCTCGTGCCAACCGATCTCGGCTCGTGTCGAGAGCCACGACTGCCTCGCCGCGGTACCTCCCACTTCGCGTCGGGTAGGTCGGCAAGTAGCTCGCCCAGCGCTTTGCGTACACCGTCCTTACCGCGCCGCACGCCACGCGGAGTGGTGAAGACCGCCCCGTCGGTGGAGTCAGCCACGGTCTCGCCGACTGCGTCGGCATGAACGACAATGGCCGACGCGAAGGGGATCCAGGTTCACACCTTGGAGCTCAGCAGCTCGGTGAGGTTGTCGTCGACCTGCTGCAGGTAGGACTGCTCGAATCCGAAGAGGCCGAAGTGGCCGGCGATCGAGTGCACCACCCGGAGTTCACTGTTCGGCACCAACGCTTGCTCGGACTTGCAGTCCCGAACCGGGAAGAACATGTCCTCGTCGATCGGCATGACGAACATCTTGGCCGTTATCCGGCCGAGCGCGGCCGCGAGGTCCCCATCGGTGTTGCGGGAGACATCGCCGCGCTGCCATTTCCAGCCCTGCGCGAGTAGCGAATTGGGGTCCATGGCGGCGAAGACAGCGCGGATGAAGCGGTCCTTGAACTCGATGGCGCTGTTCCAGGTGACGTCGGGGAGCTCGATGTTGCGCCAGAACTCGGTCCGCCAGAACTCGGTGGAGAGGCCCATGACCGCCCAGATGTCGGCATGCCGAGCCAGGCCACGGCCGACGTCGGTGTTCGACGTGTATTCGCCGCCATTCCAGCCCGGGTCGTCGGTGATCGCGTCAAGGAGAGTCTGCGTGAACAGGAAGTCGTGCGGGGTGTTCTTCGCGGTGCCGGCGATCGCGGCTGCTCGCTGCACCTTGTCCGGGAAGCGGACGGCCCATTCCCAGGTCTGCTGGGCGCCCATCGAGCCGCCGACCACAGCGTGCAGCCGCTCGATCCCGAACCGTTGTCCAAGCAACTGCTCCTGAGCCCGAACATCGTCACCGATGCGCACCTTCGGGAATTTCGACATCGCAATATCACCCTCGGCGTTGTGCGGCGACGTCGAGAGCCCGTTCCCAATCTGATTGATGACGACGATGAAGTACTTGTCGGGATTCAGCGCTCGTTCCGGCCCGATGTAGACCTGCTCCCAGGTCAGATGCGTCCCGGAGAACCACGTCGGGATACAGATGGCGTTGCCTTTATCCTTGTCGAGGGCTCCGAACGTGGCGACGGCTAATTGTAGGTCGGGAATGACCCCGCCGTCCTCGAGCTCGAACTCCCCCAGGCTGTACAACTCGTACGGCCCCTGCATCTCAGGTGTGTAGAAGGGGTTCGCCAAAGCCATAGCCGACCTCCCTGTTCGTGCTGTGCGAATTCGTCAGCAGTGCGCCGACCGGCGCTCCGCACTGCCCTCGACGGCCGGCTCGGCGATCTCGTGCGCGTGGCCCCCGGAGACCCAGACGCAGCGGGGATGCGCTCGGCGGCCCGGCTCGAACCTGCTCCGGGCCGCATCCGCGGCCCGCGCCAATCGTCCGTCGGTGAACGGGTCGGACCCTGTCACCTCCGTGGCGGCCCGCCTGACACCAGCGTCTACGACGCTCCGCGCGAGCCCCAGTGAGCCAGCGGCGACCATGCCGGCGGCGCCGGCGACCGCCACGGGTAGCCCTGGCGCCGACCACGGCTGACCCCGCGACCAGGCCGGCGGTCAACCCGACCCCGGGCTCGGAGGCGGCCAGGGCCGCTCCCGCCGTCCGGCGGGCGGCAGCAGCGAGACGGGACAGAACCACCGGCGCTCCTTACGTGCGGCGATGCACACAGGCAGGCTGGTTACCCGTCCGCGCGGCGGACATTCCGGGTTTCGGCCGACACTGGTGGTCGGCCAGCACGCCGAGCGGCGAGGCCTCGGACGGCACCGACGGGCCGTGGCGGATCGCGTGACAGCCGGCGCCGGGACCGGGTGCCGCACTGGCGATCCGCATTTGGCCTGGAGTCGCCGAGGAGCCTTGCTGCTCCTTCGCCTGGCAAGCTCGTCCTGTCTTGCTCGAGTCGGAACGATTTCGTCCATCCCATGGCGCGCAGGGCAGGTGGCGCTGCTGCGGCCGGCAGCCCTCGCGGGTCCTTGACTACTCGGAAGGGCGGGGCGACCGTTGTGATGTGGGTCACCACGTGCGCAGGAGGCAAGGATGCCGCTGGATCCACAGGCTCGGGCGGCGCTCGGTCATATGCGCGAGGCCGGCCGGCGATGCTTCCAGCACCTGACGGTCCAGGAGGCTCGCCAGCCTGCATGGGCGTTCGTCGACCTGCAGGGCTCGCCGGTGCCGGCTGGATCAGGGCAGTCGGTTCGGCGACGAGATCGCGACGGAATTCTGTGGGCGACGTCCGCTTCCGGCCAATCAACACCTTGCATGGTGAAGGAGCAAGACTATGAGCACGACACCTGATGTCGTCGAGGAATTCGACGTCCTCGTGATCGGAGCCGGTTTCGCCGGCATCTACCAACTCGACCGACTGCGCAGCCTCGGTCACTCCGTGAAGATTCTCGAGGCCGGCCCTGAACTCGGCGGGATCTGGTACTGGAACTGCTACCCCGGTGCCCGGGTCGACACCGAGGGCCCGATCTACCAGTTCTCCCGCGACGACCTGTGGAGGGACTGGGAGTTCACGGAGCTCTACCCCGGCTGGAACGAAGTTCGCGACTACTTCGCCTATCTCGACCGCAAGCTCGACATCAGCAAGGACGTCCGGTTCAACACCCGGGTCACGGCGGCGCACTTCCACAGCGGCCACAACCAATGGGTGGTGCGCGCGTCGGACGGCACGACCATGCGCTGCACCTACCTCGTGGCCTGCCTCGGGTTTGCCTCCAAGCCGTACATCCCGCAGATCCCCGGCCTGGCCCAGGACACTTTCGAGGGACGCTGGCATCACACAGCCCTGTGGCCGCAGGAGGGGCTGGACTTCACCGGCAGGCGGGTCGCCGTCATCGGGACCGGGGCGAGCGGCGTCCAGGTCGTCCAGGAAGCCGCCGGCGAAGCCGTGCAGCTGACCCTGTTCCAGCGCACACCGAACCTGGCGCTCCCGATGGGTCAGCGCACGCTCGGCCCCACCGATCAGGCGGCCATCAAGGCCACCCTTCCCCAGCGGTTCGAGTCTCGCGGCCACACGTTCGCGGGCTTCGATTTCGACTTTGAGCCCCGCAATGCGACCGACGTGAGCCAGGAGGAGCGCACCGCCGAGTACGAGCGTCTCTGGCAAGCCGGTGGCTTCCGCTTCTGGCTCGCGACCTTCCAGGACACGCTGTTCGATCCGAAGTCCAACGAGTACGCCTACGCATTCTGGCGGGACAAGGTGCGCGCGCGAATCACCGATGCCGCGCTGCAGGAGAAGCTCGCGCCGACCACGCCGCCACACCCGTTCGGGGTCAAGCGCCCCTCGCTCGAGCAGCACTATTACGAGGCGTTCAACCAGGACAGCGTGGCGCTCGTCGACCTCAACGACGCGCCGATCCAGGCGGTCACCGAGCGCGGCATCCTGACCGCGGACGGGGTCGAGCACGAGTTCGACATCATCGTGCTCGCCACCGGGTTCGACGCGGTCAGCGGTGGGCTCACCGCGATCGACATCCGGGGCGCCGACGGCTCGTTGCTGCGCGACAAGTGGGCCTCCGGGGTGCGCACCCACCTCGGCATGGCTACGGCAGGGTTCCCGAACCTGCTGTTCGCCTATGGCCCACAGAGCCCCTCGGGCTTCTGCAACGGCCCGACCTGCGCGGAGGTTCAGGGCGAGATGATCGTCGAGACCCTCGAGCACATGCTGAGCAACGGCCACCGGCGCATCGAAGCGACCCCGGAGGCCGAGAAGGAGTGGACCCACCACGTGGCCGAGTTGGTCGCGCCCACGCTCTTCCTCCATGCCAAGTCCTGGTACGTGGGCGCGAACATCCCCGGTAAGCCGGTCCAGATGCTCAACTACCCGGGCGGTCTTCCGCTGTACCGGGCGAAGTACGCAGAGTCGAAGGCGAACGACTACGCCGGATTCCAGGTCTCCTGAGCAGCAGCCGACCGGGCGGCCCGCGGCGGCCGTCACGGGCTCACCTCTGCGCGCGCCGGGGCGCGCTGAAGACGCGGACGCGCCCCGCACGGGCTTCGCAGAACACGCCCTGATCTGAGCCGGGACCGCGTCGTCGCCAAGGCCCCTCACCCACCTCTCGACCCGAGTTCGCGACCGCCGCAGATCGAGTGATCATCCGAGCGTAATGACCACCTCGGCACCCCGTCGCCCGCGTCACCGGCGCCGACCGCAACGTGACTTGGTGAACATGTGGTTCCGCCCCGACGGCCCCTCGAGCATCCAGGAGGTCGCCCGGGACATCACCGACATCGCGCTCCACGGCCTGCGCTGCGACCCGGCGACGCGCACGCCCGGCCACCGTTCCCTCTGGGGCGCGAGGACGCGCCGGCGGCCGTCCCCGGCTGACGCTGCTCTCGCAGCAGGCGTGGACGACGAACCAGTACGTGTTTCGCTCGCGAACTGTCGGCTGCGTGTTGTGCGGCCGTTTCCCTGGTGGAGGAGGACGAGTGCGCCGGCGGTGATCGCGCCGATCCGACGGGGGTAATGGCTCGCGAAGGTATCACGCTCGGTGCCGAGCCACATGGAGTTGCCGGTCCCGAGACCGACTACGGGATGAGCCAACCGTCCGACTCATCGCGCCGCGCACCAAAGATCTCCATCGCTGGGCCGGCAGCTGGCTGAAGACCACGGACTCCGTGTCGCTGTTGATCGTCCTGACGTTGTCGTCCGAGCACCGGGCCGAAGGTGACAGGTCTTCCTCGCGAAGTCGTAGCCGGCCTCCGTCGACGTGATCCGGCCCTCGACCTCGGGCACCTGCGTGTCGCGGCCTGGTCCTGCCGAACGAGCGCGCGGCAGATCCGGTCCGTCGTGACCTGCCAGATGTCCTTGGTGTGGCCAGGCGGCCCCCATTGCCCGACCCCGACCGCTGCCGCCGGCCGCTCGCCGAGCTGCTCGACGCCCTGGCCGAGCACCTGTCCAACGTCGGC
>NZ_JBHSQK010000038.1:0-6626 GCF_042658055.1 Pseudonocardia lutea | reverse complement strand
CCCGGCGGCACCGGCCGTGGTGCCCGCCTCGCCGGCCCCTGCCGTCCCGCCCGCCCCGCCCGCGGTCGTAGCGCCGGCACCGTTGCCCGTGGGGTGCTCGTAGGCGGCGGCGAGGGTGGCCGCGCCGAGCGCCACGACGTGCTTGGGGTGGGCGTCGACCGCGGTGGGCCGGCCGAGCGCCTCGGACACCATCTGCGACACGAGCGGGATGCGGGACGAGCCGCCCACCAGCAGCACCGCGTCGAGGTCCTCCGGCTCCACGTTCGCGGTCCGCAGCGCCCGGCGGAGCGCGCGGACGGTCGACTCGATCGACGGCCGCATCATCTCCTCGAGCTCGGCGCGGGTCAGCCGCACCTCGGTCTGCAGGCCAGGCAGCAGCACCGGGATGATCGTCTCGACGTCCGCCGACAGCGTCTCCTTCGCCAGCACGCACTCCTGGCGCAACCGCAGCAGCGCCGCCGCGTTCTGCCGGTCGCCGTGGTCGAGGGCCGTGACCGCCCCGTCGAGGGTCCGGTCGACGAAGGCGAACACGGCCTCGTCGAAGTCGATCCCGCCCAGGCCCTCGACCCCCTCGGGGACGCCGAGGGTCTCGAAGCCGGGGGCCCGCCGGCGCAGCACCGTCGCGTCGAAGGTCCCGCCGCCGAAGTCGTACACGGCGATGATCGCCCCGTCGGCCAGGCGCTCGTTCGTCGCGTAGTGCGCCGCGGCGGCCTCCGGCTCGGTCGTCATCGACACGTGCTCGACCTCGGCGATCCGGGGCACCGACCCGAACAGCTCGAGCTTGTAGGGCCCCCAGTTCGCCGGATGGGTCAGGACGACGTGCTCGGCCGGGCCGCCCTCGCGGTCGGCGACCGTGTCGACGACGGCGTGGAGCAGCTGCGCCAGCACCGAGGCGACCGAGTGCGGGGCCCCGCCGAGGACGAGCGGCGTGGGGTCGCCGAGGCGCCGCTTGAACTCGCGCGCGACCCGGTCGGGCTCCATCAGCGCCCGGCGGTCCGCCGCGTCCCCGGTGAGCACCGGCCCGTCGCCGCGCCAGAGCACGACCGAGGGGATCGCCGCGCTGCGGTCGCCCAGCGTGGCCATCTCGACGGCGCCCCGGCGGTCGACCGCCGCGGCGGTGAAGGTGGTGCCGAGGTCGATTCCGAGGCTGTAACCCACCGGGCCTCCTCCACGCGTCGGGGCGGCGACGGCCCGAGGCCTCCCGCCCGGTCAACCTCCCGGCCCCCGCCCGGCCCGTCATGAGTAGCGGGCTACTCACCCGGGGCGCCGGCCGCCGCCCGACTACTCATGTCCGACCGGTCACGCCCGCGAGGGGCGCGCCGGCCGCTGCTCATCCCTGGCCGAGCCGGCCGAGGATGCCCTCGCAGCTGCGCACCAGCAGCCACGCCGCCTGCCGGACCTCCCGGGGGGAGGCGGGGTGCTCGGCTCGCAGCTGCCAGCGCAGGTGCTGGTCCGCGGCAGCCTTGCGGACCTGCTCGGAGCCGGCGTCGGCGGCCAGGCCGAGCCGGCTGCGCGCGTCCGTGCCGCCCGCCCCGAGCAGCAGCTCGGCCGCGCTCGCCTCGTCGGGCGAGAGCGGCACGACCCCCGAGCGCACGGCGTCCAGCAGGGCGATCTCGGCGAACTCGTGGGCCTCGACCCGCACCCGCTCGACCTCGCGCGCGAGACCGGAGGTCGCCGACGGCGGGAACCGCCGCACGAGCGCCTCGAGCGCCATCAGCGCCGACCGGGCCTTGAGCACCTCCGCGCGCGCCGCGAACTGCTCGGCCAGCACGGCCTGCAGCAGCGGGAGGCCGCTGGCCTGCGTCAGCGCGGCCGCGAGGCCGCGGGCGCCGGTCACCTCGCCGTCGCGGACGACGCGCGTGGCGAGCCGCAGCCCGAACATGCCGAACCGGTCCAGCAGCAGGGCGCGCTCGTCGGGCAGCAGCGGGACCTCGCTCGGCGCGGTCAACAGCCGGTCCGCGGTGAGCAGCAGCCGGTCCAGGTCGGGGGCCTGCGCGAGGACGTCGATCATCCGGTACTCGCTCTCCCGGAGGGCCGCCGCGGACGAGGCCAGCAGCCCGGCCACCGGGACCACCGTGCGGCACAGCGCCCGGATCCGGGGATCCGCGGCGTACCGGGTGGCGATCCTGCCCGCGACGTCGAGCGCGTCGGGCCGGGCGTGCCCCACCTCGTCGGCCCGGGCGAGCACGCCCACGGTGTTCACCGGGTTGCGGTCGGGCGAGCCGTCCCGGAAGGTCTCGAGGAACCGGACGTCCTCGCCGTGCACGTGGCGCATCAGGTAGATCACCGCGTCGACCTCGGCGGGCGCGCCCTCGAGCTCGGCCTCCGGGGTCAGCAGCGCCTCGGTCCGCTCGCCGAGCGCGGCGGTCGCCGAGCCCATGCCCGGCGTGTCGATCAGCGACATCGTCCGCAACGCCGGCGCCGGCCACTGGACCACCAGCCGCTCCACGTCCGCCGCGGTCACCCCGTCGAGCCGGATGTCCAGGGCGCCCTGCACCCGCCGGAACGGCACCTGCCGCGACGGCCCCTCCCGCGGGTGCAGGTCCACGCGGTAGGTCGTCCCGTCGACGTACCAGGTGACGATGCGCGTGCACTCCCCGGCGTCGGTGGCGGCGAGCTGCTGGCCGACCAGTGCGTTGAGCAGCGTGGACTTGCCCGCCTTGACCCGGCCGGCGATGGCCACGCGGAGCGGCTCGGCGAGCCGGGCGGCCACCGCACGCAGCTCGGCCTCGGCCGGCCCGCCGGCGTACTCGCCGATCGCCGACCGCACCAGGGCGGCGACCCGCGCTCCGACGCCGGGCGTGTTCATCGGGCCGGTTCCGCGGCCGTCCGGGCCACCATCTGCTCCGTGCGCGTCCGGAGCGCGGCGAAGAGCTGCAGGTCCTTCTGCAGCCGGCGCAGGTCGTCGGCCGCGTCCTCGTCGTCGCGCACCGCCGCGCGCGCGGCGTCGAGCGCCTCGGCGGCCGACCGCTGGAGCTCCTCGGCCCGCCGGGTGTACCGCTCGCGCATCTCCCGCTGCGCCCGCCGGACCGTGTCCCGGGAGTCCTTCGACACCTGCATCGAGAACTCCTCGACGAACCGGCTCACCGCGGTGCGCGCGACCGCGCGGCGCTTCTCGACCGCCCGGCGCCGCTCCTCGCCCAGTGCGGCGCGACCCATCAGCAGGCCCGCGACGATGCCCACGGGGCTGGGGATCACCAGCGTGGTCAGGTGCGCGAGCATGGTGAACATCATGTAGCCGGCGTAGGTCTTCTGGAAGATCGCCATCTTGCCGGTGAGCTTCTTCGGGGACTCGAGCGCGGTCGTGTCCACCGAGAGCCGTTCCAGCACCCCCAACGGCGCCCGGACCGTGAGGATCTGCTTCTCGACCAGCTCGAAGTGCTCGGCGACCCGGTCCGCCAGCTCGTCCGCGGCCCTGGTGAACCGCGCGTAGTTCTCCAGCGTCTCCGCGGCCAGCCGCGAGCGCAGCCACTTCTCGAACTCGTCCCAGTTCTTGGCGGGATCGCCCTCCTCGATCGCCTGCTCCGCCTCCGCGAGCACCGCCCGGGTGCGCACCCGGAAGTCGAAGTCGACGTCCGACGAGATGTCGGCGAAGCCGTCGTAGAGCACCTGCTGCCACCGCGAGCCGCGGCTGCGCAGGGTGTCCGCCCGCTCGCGTGCGCGGACGAGCTCGGCCCGTACGTCGCCGGCCTCCTCCGGGCGGCCCAGCGCGGCGGCCCGCGCCGAGAGCGTGGGGACGATCTGCCCGATGACCGAGAGCAGATGGGCACCCACCGCCTGCACCGCGACGCGCTCCGCGTCCTCGACGACGTCGCCGATCCGGCGCACGAGGGGCGGGAACCCGGACTCCTCGTTCAGCTGGGCGTCGGCGGTGTCGGCGGCCACCGACCGCACCCGCGAGGACACGGCGAAGGACTCCACCGTCACCCCCTCCCGGGCCAGGTGCCCGAGGTCGAGCTCGAGGATGCGCCGCCAGTGCGGGTAGAGGTCGGTCTTGGTCACCACGAACAGGACGGTGGGGCACAGCTCGGCCACGGTCCGCAGGAACCGCAGCTCCGCCGCGGTGAGCTCCTGCGAGGCGTCGGAGACGAACAGCACGGCGTGCGCCGAGGGCAGCGCGCTCGCGGTCACCGCGTTGCGGACCGACCCGAGCCCGCCGACCCCCGGGGTGTCCACCACGATCAGCCCGGACTCCAGCAGCGCCCGGTCCACGCCCACGGTGACCGACCGCAGGCGCCGCCGGTTGCCGGGGTTGCCGCCCTCGGCGACGTGGGCGGCGATCTCCTCGAACGCGATCGGCTCGCTCCACGGCGAACCGACGTCGCCGTCCTGCGGTTCGTAGGTGGCCCGGGCGTTGGGCTCGGCCGCGAACCTCACGACGGTCGGGACGGCCGTGGCGATGTCGTCGTCCACGGGACAGACCGAGGTGGTCAGCAACGCGTTGACCAGCGAGCTCTTGCCCTTCTTGTACTCCCCGACGACGTAGACGGTGACGCCGGATCCGGACAGCAGGTCCCGGGCGCCACGCAGCCGCTCGACGAGGTCGTCCCGGCCGTAGGCGTCGGCGCCCTCGATCGCCAGGTCCACGGTCTCGCGGGCGTAGCGCACCGCGGCGCTCGGTCCCTGCTGCTGGATCATGCTCCCCCCGGTCCGGCCCCCGACCCCCGGCGGCCCTGCCCGGCGCCGCCCCGGAGGGCGGCGCCTGTCGCGGATCAGACGTGCTCGGTCCCGGACACGTCGTGCGACTCCCGCATGTCGTGGTGCTCCTCGTCGCCACGACGGCCGTGGTCCTCGGTCCGCTCGTGGTCGTAGCGGTCCCCGTCGTGCTCGGAGCGGATCCCCTGGTGCTCGTACCGGTGCTCCTCGTCGCGGTGCTCGCCCCGGTCCCGGTGCTCGTCGCGGTCCCGGTGCTCGTCCCGGCCCCGGTCCCGGTGCTCGTCGCGGTCCCGGTCCCGGTGCTCGTCGCGATCGCGGTCGCGGTGCTCGTCGCGGTCCCGCTGCTCGTGCCGGGTGCCCTCGAAGCGCCGGCCGTGCTCCTCGCGCCCGTGGTGCTCGCCCCGGTGTTNCTCGCCCCGGTGTTCCTCGCCCCGGTGCCCCTCGCCCCGGTGCCCCTCGCCCCGGTGCCCCTCGCCCCGGTGTCCCTCACGGTGCTCGTCGCGGTCGCGGTGCTCCTCGCGCTCGCGGCGCTCCTCGCGCTCGTGCTCGCGGCGCTCGTCGCGTTCGTGCTCGCGGCGCTCCTCGCGGCGGTCCTCCTCGCGCTCGCGGTTCTCCTCGCGGCGGTGTTCCTCGCGCTCGCGGTTCTCCTCGCGGCGGTGTTCCTCGCGGTCCCGCTGCTCGTGCCCGAAGACGTCCCCGCTGCGGGTGTGCTCGCCCGTGCTCTGGTCGGTCATGACGGTGCGGTGTGCCCGCTGCTCACGCCCGAAGACGTCCCCGCTGCGGGTGTGCTCGCCCGTGCTCTGGTCGGTCATGACGGTCCTCCCCTGCCCGGTGCCTGTCCCTGGCTGGTTCCCCTCGCCCGGCGGCGACCGGCCGGTCGCCGGGCAGCAGTCTCGGGGCGGTCGCGACCCCGCGTCCTGAGTAGTCCGGTACTTCCCTGCGCCCCGACGGGCGCCGGGCTACTCATCCGTGGCCCCGGCGACCGGCGGAGACGGCGTCACTCGGCCACGCCCGCGCGCAGCGCCTCGCCCAACTCCCGCCGGCCGGGGACACCGAGCTTGCGGTAGATGCCGTGCAGCACGTTGTCGACCGTGCGCACCGACACCATCAGCTGGGCCGCGATCGCCTTGCTGGTCATCCCGCCGGCCGCGAGCGTCGCGATCTCGATCTCCCTGGACGTGAGGACCCCGGCCGCGCCCAGCGACGCGAGCGCCGGGGTCGCGGCGCCCTGACAGCGCCCGGCCCACTCCCGGGCCCGGGTCGCCGCGAGCCGCGCCGCGCCCTGGCGCCCCGCGAGCTCGTGCAGGTGGACGGCCCGGGCGGAGACCTCGGCGGCCAGGAGCAGCGCGCCGTGCTCGGCGAAGACCTCCGCGACCTCGCCCAGCCGGCGGGGGTCGCCCGCCACGAGCGCGACCGCCTGCCGGGCGTAGGCGGGAGCCATCGGACCGTCCACCTGCGCCGCCACCTCGGTGATCCGCTCGAGCGTCGTCGTCGCGGCACCGAGCCGGACGCAGCCGTGCAACGCCTCCAGCTCGGTCTGCACCTGGGAGACCGCCCGCGCCCGCCGGGCCGCGTCCAGCGCGCGGGTCACCGCGTCGCCGCGGCCCTGGGCGGCGGCCACCCACGCCGAGGCGAGCACCACCCACGCCTCGCCGGCTCCGCCGACCGCCTCGGACGCCCGCACGGCCTGCCGGAGCGCCGCCGCCGCGGCGACGGCGTCCCCCCGCATCGCCTCGGCCTCGGCGATCTGCGCCGACACGGCGGCGAGGAAGGGGAACGACCCGCCCTCCACCGCCCCCGCGGCGTCGCGCAACCGATCCAGGGCGTCGCCGAGCAACCCCTGCCGCGCGAGCGCGATGCCGTGCCAGCCCTCGTACAGGGCCTGGGCCACGGGTTGGTGGGCGCTCGCCGCGCGCTGGTGGCCGGCCTCGGCGAGCGCGGCCGCGTCCCGCGACCGGCCCAGGGCGATC
>NZ_JBHSQK010000037.1:86342-93127 GCF_042658055.1 Pseudonocardia lutea | reverse complement strand
GGCCTCGCTCGCCGCGCCGGCGAACAGGCGCCCGACCAGCCCGAACGCGTCCGCGGACAGGGCCGTCGGCCCCGGTGCCCCGCCCGCGAGCCGCCGCTCCGCCGCCTCGAGCGCGGCGGCGTGCGCCTCCAGCACCGCCGGGTCCACCGCGAACCCGCTGCCCGCCTCACCGGCACCGCCCGCACCGCCCGCGCCGCTCACCGCTGCTCCAGCAGCGGGCCGAGGGCCTCGGTCGCCCTGCAGGAGACCTCGGCGGCGGCGCTCGCCGTCGTCGCCACCACGAGCGCGGCCAGGGGGCCGCGGCCCAGCCCGTCCGCCGCCGGCCCGAACGTCAGCGCGGTCAGCGCTCCGGTGCTGTCCACCGTGGCCCGCACCGCGCCGTCGGGGCTCGCGGCGGTGGCCGTCAGCGCCGCGATCTCGGCCTGCGCGCGCTCGGCGCGCCCGCGCAGCTCCTCGATCCGGCGCCGGTAGTCGGCGAGCCAGGCCTGCCCGTCACCGGGCACACCGCTGCCGAGAACACCGCTGCCGAGAACACTGCTGCCGAGAACACTCATGGGCGCGGACCGTAGGGACCACGGTCCGCGCCCACGGCGCTTCGGACGATCACTTCACGATCGTCAACGGGCTCGTCGGTGACGTGTCAGACAGCCGCCGGCACGCCCCGCCCGACGATCAGGCCGCCGGTGCCGCCCTCGGCCGTCGGGTCGAGGTCGACGCGCACGGTGTCGCCCTCGCGGACGGTGCCGGAGAGCAGCTCCTTCGCGAGCTGGTCGCCGATCGCGGACTGCACCAGCCGGCGCAGCGGGCGGGCGCCGAAGACCGGGTCGAACCCGTTCAGCGCGAGCCACTCGCGGGCGCCCTCGGACACCTCGAGGGTGAGCCGCCGCTTCGCCAGCCGCTGCCGCAGCACGTCGAGCTGGATGTCGACGATGTGCGTGAGCTCCTCGGTCGACAGCGCGTGGAAGACCACCACGTCGTCGAGCCGGTTGAGGAACTCGGGCTTGAAGTGCCCGCGCACCACCGCCATGACGGCGTCCTTGCGGCCCTGGTCGTCGAGGGCCGGGTTCGCGATCGCCTGGCTGCCCAGGTTGGAGGTCAGCACCAGGATCGTGTTCCGGAAGTCGACGGTCCGGCCCTGGCCGTCGGTCAGCCGCCCGTCGTCGAGCACCTGCAGCAGCGTGTCGAAGACGTCCGGGTGGGCCTTCTCGACCTCGTCGAGCAGCACCACGGTGTACGGGCGGCGCCGCACGGCCTCGGTGAGCTGCCCGCCCTGGTCGTAGCCGACGTAGCCCGGAGGGGCACCGACGAGCCGGGCCACCGAGTGCTTCTCCGAGTACTCGCTCATGTCGATGCGGACCATGGCCCGCTCGTCGTCGAACAGGAACTCGGCGAGCGCCTTGGCCAGCTCGGTCTTGCCGACGCCGGTGGGGCCGAGGAACAGGAACGAGCCCGTGGGCCGGTTCTCGTCCGCGATCCCCGCCCGGGCCCGGCGCACCGCGTCGGACACCGCGCGCACGGCCTCGGTCTGACCGACGACCCGCCTGCCCAGCTCGTCCTCCATGCGCAGGAGCTTCGCGGTCTCGCCCTCGAGCATCCGGCCGGCCGGGATGCCGGTCCAGGCGCTCACGACGTCCGCGACGTCGTCCGGCCCGACCTCCTCCTTGAGCATGACCTCCTCGTGGCGCTCCACGACGGCGGTCTTCTCGGCGAGCTCCTTCTCCAGCTGCGGGATGCGGCCGTAGCGCAGCTCCGCGGCGCGGCCGAGGTCGCCGTCGCGCTCGGCGCGCTCCGACTCGCCCTTCAGCTGCTCGAGCTGCTCCTTGAGCTCGCGGGTGGCCTCGATGGCGTTCTTCTCGTTCTGCCAGCGCGCGGTCAGCGCGGAAAGCTCCTCGCGCTTCTCGGCGAGCTCGGCGCGCAGGGCCGAGAGCCGCTCCTTGGACGCCTCGTCGGACTCCTTGGCCAGCGCCATCTCCTCGATCTCCAGCCGGCGCACCGAGCGCTCGACGGTGTCGATCTCGACGGGCCGGGAGTCGATCTCCATCCGGAGCCGGGACGCGGCCTCGTCGACCAGGTCGATGGCCTTGTCCGGGAGGAACCGGGCGGTGATGTAGCGGTCCGAGAGCGTGGCCGCGGCGACCAGGGCGGCGTCGGTGATCCGCACGCCGTGGTGCACCTCGTAGCGCTCCTTGAGCCCGCGCAGGATGCCGACGGTGTCCTCGACGCTCGGCTCGCCCACCAGCACCTGCTGGAAGCGGCGCTCCAGCGCCGGGTCCTTCTCGATGTGCTGGCGGTACTCGTCCAGCGTGGTGGCGCCGACCATCCGCAGCTCGCCGCGGGCGAGCATCGGCTTGATCATGTTGCCGGCGTCCATCGCGCCCTCGCCGGTCGCGCCGGCGCCGACGATGGTGTGCAGCTCGTCGATGAAGGTGATGATCTCGCCGGCCGAGTCGGTGATCTCCTTCAGGACGGCCTTGAGCCGCTCCTCGAACTCGCCGCGGTACTTCGCGCCGGCGACCATCGAGCCCAGGTCCAGGGCGACGACGCGCTTGCCGCGCAGCGACTCGGGGACGTCGCCGGCCACGATCCGCTGGGCCAGGCCCTCGACGATCGCGGTCTTGCCGACGCCGGGCTCGCCGATCAGCACCGGGTTGTTCTTGGTGCGCCGGGACAGCACCTGCACCACGCGGCGGATCTCGGTGTCCCGCCCGATGACCGGGTCGAGCTTGCCCTCGCGGGCGCGCGCGGTCAGGTCCTGGCCGTACTTCTCCAGCGCCTGGTAGGTGCCCTCGGGGTCGGGGCTGGTCACCCGGGACGAGCCGCGGACCTTGCCGAACGCCTCGCGCAGCGCGTCGGGGGTGGCGCCGTGCCGGCGCAGCAGCTGGGCCACCGGGCCGCCCTTGTCGGCCAGGCCGACGAGGAGGTGCTCGGTGGAGACGTACTCGTCGCCCATCTCGGTGGCGAGCTGCTGGGCGGCGGTGATCGCGGCCAGGGCCTCGCGGTTGAGCTGGGGCGCGGCGACCGTCGAGCCGGAGGCCGACGGGAGCCGGTTGCCGAGCTGGGTCAGCTCGGTGCGCACGGCCGCGGCATCGGCGCCGACGGCAGCGAGCAGCGGAGCGGCGATCCCGTCCCCCTGGGCCAGCAAGGCGCCGAGCAGGTGGGTGGGACCGACGTCCGGGTTGCCGGCCAGCGCGGCTGCCTGCGCGGCGGCCGAGATCGCCTGCTGGGTCTTGGTGGTGGGGTTGAAGGAATCCATCCCCGTGTCTCCTCGGATCGTGCGGCCTCCGGGCACGTGGTGTGCCCTGTCGTACTCCTCAACGGCAGGAAAGTTGAGTCTGTTCCACTCAACGCGGGAAAATTCTACGCATCGCGCCCCCCGGGGTGCGCGCCGGCGGGGTCGCTCTCGCTCCACTCCGGCTTCGGGTCCATGGTCGACGCGGCCACACCTCCTCTCGGGCTCCCTCGCACACCGGGCGCGGCGCCGCGCATCCGCTCGGGGCCCCTCCCACAACGGCGGAGTCGGCGGCACACCTGGTCGACGGCGTGTGTCCGGACGGTTCAGGTGTGGACGGACCGAAGGGGTGTGCCGTCCTCGGACCGGCCGGCGGCCCCGGGCGACGTGACCGTCCGCGGTCGTCCCGGACACACCCGAACCGTCCGGACACACGCCGTCGACGGGGTGTGCCGACGACCTCCGCGGTGTACCCGCCGTCCCGACCGGGTGTGCGGCGATCCGGCAGGTGTGTCCGCGCTTCCGCCGGGTGTGCGGCGACCGGGCAGGCGTGCCCGTGCTCCCGTCGGGCCTGCCGCGGTCGAACGGGTGGATCCGCGGCTCCACCGGGTGTGCGCGGTCGAGCAGGTGGGCCGGGTCGTGGTCGCGAACGGGGCGGGGCCGCGATCGGGCAGGGAGCGTGATCGGCGCGCTAGCGTGCAGCGCATGGCAGAGAACGTCGTGGTGGTGACCGGTGCCGAGCCCCGGGAGGTGCTCGACGTGCTCGGCGCGCTCGACGGCGCGGGCTCGCTCGAGCTGCGGGCCGCGGCGATCGTGCACCGCGACGCCGAGGGGAGGCTCTCCCTGGACCACGAGGCGGGCGACGCGGTGTCCTTCACCGACCGGCACCCGCGCCTCGGCGCCCTGGTCACGCTGCTCCTCGGGCCGATCGACACGCTGCTGTTCGGCAACCAGCTGGTGTCCCTGTTCGGCGCCGTCGAGCAGAGCCCGGAGGAGCTCGCGATCGGGCACCTCGCGCGGACGGTGCCGGCCGGCGGCACCGCCGTGATCGCCGACGTCGACGAGCCGGACCCCGGGCTGCTCGCCGCGGAGCTGCCGGGTGCGACCGTGGCGCGGCGCCCGTACGCCGAGGTCGAGCGGGAGATCGAGGCCTCCCGCGAGGGCGCCCCCGAGAACGGCTGAACCCCGCACCACGCGGTACGGGGTCCGGCGCACGGGTCTCAGTCCTGCGGGTCGGAACGGCGGCGCGGGGCCCGTGGCTTCCACACCACGACCTGCGAGCCGCGTTCGGTCGGGACGAGGTCGCGTCGGTAGCTCTGGTGCACCATCGCGGCCGCCTGCTCGGCCGCCGCGTGCGCGGCCGCCAGCTCCTCGGTCAGCTCGTCGACCCGGGCGCGCAGCTGGTCGACCAGCTGCTCGAGCTCGATGATCCGCTTGACCCCGGCGAGGTTCACGCCCTCCTCCTGGGAGAGCCGCTGCACCTCCCGCAGCAGTGCGATGTCGCGGGCCGAGTAGCGCCGGCCGCCGCCGGGGGACCGGCCGGGGCTCACGAGCCCCAGCCGGTCGTAGCTGCGCAGGGTCTGCGCATGCAGCCCCGAGAGCTCGGCGGCGATGGAGATGACGAAGACGGGGGTGTCCTGACCCGCGCCCGGCGGCAGGGCGCCCTCGGGGCCGCCGCCCCGGTCCTCACGGTTCGGCATGTCCCCCCACCTCATCTCACCGGTCGCCCGCGAGCAGCTCGGCCCGCGGGTCGAACGCCTTCGTCGCGTCCGCGTACTCCTGCAGCGCCGTCGCCGCGGCCTCGTCGAGCCGCTGCGGGATCGCGACCTCGACGGTGACGAGGAGGTCGCCGGCGCCCTTCTTCGCCTGCACGCCGCGCCCGCGGACCCGGAAGGTCCGGCCGCTCTGGGTCCCGGCGGGGATCTTGAGCGACACGGTCCCGTCGAGCGTCGGCACGGTCAGCGTCGCACCCTGCACGAGCTCCGGGAAGGTCACCGGCACCTTCAGGGTGAGATCGTTCGGGTTCTTCGCCGAGCGTCCGAGGAGCCGGTGCGGCGTGACGCTCATCCGCACGTAGAGGTCCCCGGGCGGGCCGCCGAAGCGGCCCGGCTCGCCCTTGCCGGGCAACCGGATGCGCTGCCCGTCGTCGACCCCCGCCGGCACGCGGACGGTCAGCGTGCGCACCTTGGTGCTCACGCCGTCGCCGCCGCACTCCGGGCAGGGCTCGTCGACGACCCGACCCGTGCCGCGGCAGTCGCGGCAGGGCTCGGAGAAGGCGAACGCCCCCTGGCTCCGGCTGACCACGCCCGCGCCGCCGCAGATGGGGCACGTGTGGGATCCGGTGCCGGGCTTCGCCCCGGAGCCGTGGCAGGTGTCGCAGGTCCCGGGCGAGGAGATGTTCAGCGTCATCGTGGTGCCGCGCACCGCGTCCTCGAACGGGATCGTCAGCCTGCTCTCGACGTCCGCACCCTTCTGCGGGCGCTGGCCGCCGGAGAAGCCCCCGGCACCGCCCCCGCCGCGGGTGCCGAACAGGTTGCCGAACAGGTCGCCGAGCCCACCGGCGCCCCCCGAGCCGGTCCCCTGGCCGAACAGGTCGCCCAGGTCGAAACCCTGGGCGCCGCCCGCGCCGGGGAACCCGCCCGGGAAGCCCTGGCCGCCCGGGAAGCCGCCGGAGAACCCGCCGCCGGCGAAGAGCTTGCGGGTCTCGTCGTACTCCGCGCGCTTCTCGGGGTCGGAGAGCACGCCGTAGGCCTCGGAGACGGCCTTGAACCGCGCCTCGGCCGCGGCGTCGCCCGGATTGGCGTCGGGGTGCAGCTCGCGGGCGAGCTTGCGGTACGCCTTCTTGATGTCCGAGTCCGACGCCGAGGACGAGACGCCCAGCTCACGGTAGAAATCCTTCTCGATCCAGTCGCGCTGGGTCATCCCGCCTCCTTCCGGTGTGTCTGTCTCAACTGGTGGCCGAGGGCACGGCTCAGGCCGGGTTGGTCGGCTCGTCCGGCGACGGCGCCGGGCCCGGCTCGCCGGCCGGCGCCTGCGGCACCTCGCCGGCCGCCGGCACCTCGGACTCCGGCCGGTCGGCGACGGTCACCATCGCGGGCCGCAGCACGCGGTCCGCCATGCGGTAACCGCGCCGCAGCACCGAGGTCAGCACGGTGACCGTGGGCCCGGGGGCGTCGGCCGGCTCGTGCTGGACGGCTTCGTGCTGGGCCGGGTCGAACAGCTCGCCCTCCGCGCCGAAGGCCTCGAGCCCGAGGCGCGTCGCCACGCCGACGACCTTGTCCGCCACCGCCTTGAACGCGCCGGTCAGGTCTCCGTGCGCCTCGGCGCGGTCGAGATCGTCGAGCACGGTGAGCAGGTCGGACACGAACGAGACGCGCGCGGCCACGACCACGCCCTCCCGGTCCCGGTCCACCCGGCGCCGGTAGTTGGCGTACTCGGCCGTGACCCGCTGCAGGTCCGCCGTGCGCTCCTCGAGCTGCTTCTCCAGGTCGGCGATCCGCGGGTCGTCCAGCTGGAACTCGGACTCCGGCTCCTCACCGGGGGCGGCCCCGGCCGG
>NZ_JBHSQK010000037.1:0-86335 GCF_042658055.1 Pseudonocardia lutea | reverse complement strand
GCGCCGCCCGGGGCTGCCGAGGAGGACCGGACCTCACCCGTCAGGGGGTCGATCCGGCGCCGGTCGCGCACGACGACCGGCTCCTCCTGCTCCCCCTCCGGGCCCGGCCTGCGGTCGGATCCGTACGGGGCGCTCACTTGTCCTTCTTCTCCTCGTCGTCGACGATCTCGGCGTCCACCACGTCGTCGGCACCGGCCTGCTGGCCCGTGGCACCGGCGCCAGGGTTCTCCCCGGCGGCACCGCCCGCGGCGCCCTCGGCGCCCGGCTGCTGGTAGAGGGCCTGGCCGAGCTTCTGCGACTCGGTGGCGAGCTTCTCCATCGCGGACTTGATCGCGGCGGTGTCGGTGCCCTTGAGGGCCTCCTGCACCTCGCCGACGGCGGCGTTCACCGAGTCCTTGACGTCCGCCGGGACCTTGTCCTCGTTGTCCTTGACGAACTTCTCCGTCTGGTAGACGAGGGTCTCGGCCTGGTTGCGGACCTCGGCCTCCTCACGCCGCTTCTTGTCCTCCTCGGCGTGCTGCTCGGCCTCGCGCATCATCCGGTCGATCTCCTCCTTGGAGAGGGCCGACCCACCGGTGATGGTCATGTCCTGGCTCTTGCCGGTGCCCTTGTCGACCGCGGAGACCTTCACGATGCCGTTGGCGTCGATGTCGAAGGAGACCTCGATCTGCGGCACGCCGCGCGGGGCCGGCGGCAGCCCGGTCAGCTCGAACATGCCGAGCTTCTTGTTGTAGGCCGCGATCTCGCGCTCGCCCTGGTAGACCTGGATCTGCACCGACGGCTGGTTGTCGTCCGCCGTCGTGAAGATCTCGGACTTCTTGGTCGGGATCGTGGTGTTGCGCTCGATCAGCTTGGTCATCACGCCGCCCTTGGTCTCGATGCCCAGGGACAGCGGGGTGACGTCGAGCAGCAGGACGTCCTTGACCTCACCGCGCAGGACACCGGCCTGCAGCGCGGCGCCGACGGCGACGACCTCGTCCGGGTTGACGCCCTTGTTCGGCTCCTTGCCGCCGGTCAGCTCCTTGACCAGCTCGGTCACGGCCGGCATGCGGGTCGAGCCGCCGACGAGGACCACGTGGTCGATGTCGCCGACCGAGATGCCGGCGTCCTTGATCACCTGGTTGAACGGCGCGCGGGTGCGGTCGAGCAGGTCCGAGGTGATGCGCTGGAACTCGGCGCGGGACAGCGTCTCGTCGAGGAACAGCGGGTTCTTGTCCGCGTCGACGGTGATGTAGGGCAGGTTGATCGTGGCGCTCGAGGAGCTCGAGAGCTCGATCTTGGCCTTCTCCGCGGCCTCGCGCAGCCGCTGCATCGCCATCTTGTCCTTGGTCAGGTCGATGCCGTGGCTGCCCTTGAACTTGTCGACGAGCCAGGTGACGATCCGCTCGTCCCAGTCGTCGCCACCGAGGTGGTTGTCGCCGTTGGTGGCCTTGACCTCCACGACGCCGTCGCCGATCTCCAGCAGGGAGACGTCGAAGGTGCCGCCGCCGAGGTCGAAGACGAGGATCGTCTGCTCGGTCTCGCCCTTGTCGAGCCCGTAGGCCAGCGCGGCCGCGGTGGGCTCGTTGACGATGCGCAGGACGTTGAGGCCCGCGATCTGGCCGGCCTCCTTGGTGGCCTGGCGCTGCGCGTCCTCGAAGTACGCCGGGACGGTGACCACCGCATCGGTGACCTCCTCGCCCAGGTACGCCTCCGCGTCCCGCTTGAGCTTCTGCAGCACGCGGGCGCTGATCTCCTGCGCGGCGTAGGTCTTCCCGTCGATCTCGGGGGTCTTCCAGTCCGAGCCGATGAACCGCTTCACCGAGCGGAACGTGCGGTCCGCGTTGGTGACGGCCTGGTTCTTCGCGGACTGGCCGACGAGAACCTCGCCGTTGCGCGCGAACGCCACGACCGAGGGCGTGGTGCGGGAGCCCTCGGAGTTGGCGATCACCGTCGGCTCCCCGCCCTCCAGGACGGAGACGACGGAGTTGGTGGTCCCGAGGTCGATACCGACCGCACGAGCCATGGTGTGTGCCTCCGTGTCGAACACTGTGTCGTACTGCTGGGTAGAACTGTCGGGTTCCGTACCGCCGTTGAGCGGATCCGGCTCAAGTTTCGCGATCGAGCCGCTCGCCGTCAACCCGGCCTTGAGCCTCTCACACTCAACTTGCTGCCTGGTCCAACGGGCGGCGTACCCGACTTGTTCCCGGCCGACTCAACTTTGCGGGGGTAGCGGAGACCACAGCCCGACCCGGGGCCGCCACTCGCGCGCTGTCCGGGCGTCTAGCGGAGGGACGAGAAAGGGGTAGAGGCCCTTACAGCGTCGGGGCGGGCCGCGGCGGCGGGACCTCGTCCCCCGGGCGCGGCAGGGTCTCCTCGACCGGCGCCAGGGCCCGGTGGTGCGCCGGGTCGGTGACCGCCCGGCCCGTCGCGTCCCGGTACTCCAGCCGGCCCTCCGGGTCCAGGTCGGCGACGTACCCGGCCGCGGCGAGCTGCTCCTCGTCGAGGTCCCGCAGCAGCTCCCAGCGGCTCGGCACCACCCGGTAGTCGGGCCAGTCCAGATGGCCGTAGGCGTCGTGCAGGTCGGCGAGCAGCCCGGCGAACACCTGCTGCCAGCGCAGCGGCATGGCCTCGGCGAGCCCCCGCGGCACCACCAGGTAGTCCGGCCCGGCGCCCGGCGCCGGGCGGTCGAGGTAGTCGGCCAGCGGTGTGGTCGACCGGGGGCGGGACGGACGGGCGGCGTCCGGGCGGGCCATCGTGCGTGCTCCCGGGGAGGGTTCAGGCGGTGTTGGACGGGGTGCCCGGGCGGGTGGCAAGGGGCACGAGCTCCGTGTAGTCCCAGTTTACGGGCTGCACCCGGACGTTCTGCCCGCTGTAGGGGGCCTCGACCATCTGGTCGTTGCCCAGGTAGAGGAACACGTGGTGGATCGTCCTCGGGTCGGTGCGGTCGTAGGCGTAGAACATCAGGTCGCCGGGCCGGGCCTGGCGGACCGGCAGGTGGCCGCCGGCGTTGTACTGGTCCCGGGACACCCGCGGGAGCGTGATCCCGGCCCTCTCGAACGCCCGCAGCACCAGCCCGGAGCAGTCGTAGGTGTCCGGGCCGGTGGCGCCCCAGACGTAGGGCTTGCCGACCTCGCCGAGGGCGAACTCGATGGCCGTGCGCGCGACCCCTGCCGGCAGCTCCGCCGAGCCGCTGCCGCAGCCCGTCGGGTCGGTGACGTCGCCGAGCTGCTCGACGAGGTCCGCAGCCAGGCCCTCCCACTTGGCGTAGGCGTTGGGGAAGGCGGAGCGCTGCACCGTCTGTGCGGCCACCGTGACCGGCTGGTCCTCCCAGTCCGGGACCTGCAGCAGCCGCTCGTAGAAGATGCGGGCGCTGTAGTTCGGGTCGGTGACCTGCGCCGGCGAGCCCCACCCCTGGGAGGGCCGCTGCTGGAACAACCCCAGCGAGTCGCGGTCGCCGTAGTCGATGTTGCGGAGCGTCGACTCCTGCATCGCCGTGGCGAGGGCCACCAGCCAGGCCCGCGGCGGCGCGTTCAGCTCCTTGCCGACGCCGATGATGGCGGCGGCGTTCTGCCGCTGCTCGTCCGTCAGCGTGTCGATCGTCGCGCCCGCCGCGCCCCCGCGGCCCACGGTCCCGGCCGGGCCGATGCCGGCGTCGCACCCGCCGGTGACGCGCTGCGGGCCGGCGTTGGGCGCGAAGCCGAGGAACCCGAGCGTCAGGAACACGACGAGCGCGAGGCCGATCGCCACGAAGGGCAGCAACAACCGCAGCGGCCGGAGCAGGCGCACGGCGTCAGGCCCGGTCGTAGCCGGAGACGCGCCAGCCCGCCTCGGTGTCGACAACCGTGACCTGCAGGGTCAGCGCGTCCGTCGGCACGTCGACGGTGACCGACGCCGGGGACACCTGCGTGGCGGTCGCCGAGCCCGTCACCCGGGTCGCCGGGATGTTGGCCGGGTCGACGCCGGTGAGCGTGCCCACGTACTCCGGCGTGGTGTACGGGACCAGCGACGCCACCCACTGCTGGTTCGTGGTGCCCTCGGGATGGGTGGCCCAGGCCGCGGCCCAGCTCTGCGCCACCTGCAGGGCCTCGTCCGGGGCGGCGGAGAGCGGCAGCGTGGTGGGGGTCAGCGGCGCCACCGGCGGGAGGGCGGTCGGGGTCGGGGAGGCCGGCGCCCGGGCGCCCGTGGTCGTGGTCGCCGAGCCGGGCCGGGCGGCGACCGGGTCCTGTGCGGGCGGGCGCAGCGCGCCGACGGCGAGGCTGACCAGCACGGCCAGGCCCAGCACCACGACGACGGTGACCCCGAGCCGCAGCGGGGTGCGCAGGGGCCACGACCACACCGCCCGGTAGGCGGCCGCGCGCCCGCGGGGGGACCTAATCGGCATCGCGGCCCGTCCGGGCGGGGCGGTAGAGGCGGTAGACCGGGACGCCGTCGACGAGCTCGGCGTCGACCGGGCGGGCCCGTCCGGCGCGGGCCGCCCCGGCGTCGGACCGGCGGTAGATCACGCGCTCGTCGACCTCGCTCGGGTCGGTCCGGGCGGGGTACCCGGCGATCGCGGCGCCGGTGCCCGCTCCGCCCGCCGGCAGCGCCGGACGCCGCGCGGCGGCGACGGCCGCGGTGTCCGTGCCGGTCACCTCGGCGTGCCGGCGCGGGGTGCGCGCCCCCGGCCCGGCCGGCGTGATCGTGGCCTGCACGGGAGCGACGCGCGAGTACTCGGCCTCGGGCCGCACGGCGTCGGGGTCGGCGCCGGCGCCGGCCGCGCGGCGCTCGTTCCACCAGCGCCCCTGCCGGTCCTCGGGGTCGGCGCCGCGGACCCGCTGCCAGACCCGGGACACCGGCCCGCCGCCGATCGAGGGCACGATCCCGCCGAACTGCTCCCGGGTCAGCGACACCATCGACACCAGCCGTCGGAAGGGCCGCGCGACGGCCCACAGCACCACCGTGACCACGCCGGTGACCAGCAGCGCAAGCCACAGGTCGATGCCCGCGCCGGGCCGGAACAGCGACACCACCAGCAGCGCGTGCAGCCCGGCGAGCGCCCCCACGATGATCGTGTTGACGATCGCTGCGCCGGCCACCCGCAGCAGCGCCGGCAGGATGTCCGGTTTCAGCACGGCCACCACGGCGATCGCCGGGGCCGTCATCACCATCAGCCGCAGCAGCAGCATCGCGACCAGCACCAGCACCTTCGACAGGAGCTGGAACAGCGCGATGCACGCGGCCTGCACCACCGAGAGCACCCCGACGCCCACCCGGCTGCCGGACTCGCCCTGGAAGTAGCTGTACCGGTCGCCCATCTGCCCGGCGAGCGTCGCGTAGTCGTTCTTCTTCTGCTCGGCCAGCTGCGGGGTGTCCTGCCCGTCGGCGACCTCGTTGATCGTGAAGGTCGACGCCCGCAGCAGTGGCCGGCCGAGGTCGGTCGCCTGCGGGACGTCCGGCGAGCCGAAGTTGCCGCGCAGCCAGTTCGTGTAGATCACCTGGTCGACGAGCACGGTCGGCAGCGTGTCCCGGTCGCCCAGCCCGACCTGGGAGAGGAAGCCCTCCTGCATCTGCGTGACGCCGTCGAGCAGCAGGGTGTCCGCGGCCCGGCCCCAGTTCACCGGGGCCAGGTAGGCCGCCCCGGCGAGCACGAGGGCGCCGAGCGCGAACGCCGCCCGCTGCGTCTGCCGAGCCAGGTCGCCGCGCAGCGCCAGGACCAGCAGCACGACCGCGAGGATCACCAGCGCCACGCCGATCCAGAGCGTGAAGACCGAGTCGTACATGGCCCGGGTGGCCGAGGTGACGACGGCGTCGAGCGGGTCGAGCAGGGCCCCGCCGTCCGCGATCAGGTAGTGCGCCCAGTTCACGCCGCCGACGGCGAACTTGGCCACGTTGAAGGTCTGGTTCCCCAGCCACGTGTCCGTGGTCGTCGAGGGGTTCAGGACGCCGCCCGCGCAGCCCAGGTCGTAGTTGTGCCAGGTCATCCCGGCGTAGCCGACCTCGCGGTAGACCGAGCCGGGCTCGCCGCCGTCGGGCCGGGGCGGGTCCAGCGAGCCGACCAGGCCGGTACCGGGGCGGTCCGGCTCCGGGCTCTGCTTGCAGTCGAAGCCCTGCGCGACGGCAGGGCTGCCGACGAGCGCGCTCCCCGCCACCACCGCCAGCACCACCAGCAGCGCGGCGCCGCGCCGACGACGCGGGGCGGGCTCCCCGCGGGCCCGTCGGCGGCGCACCGCGACCACCACGGCGGCGGCCAGCACGAGGAGCACCGCCAGGAGCCCCGTGCTCCCGCCGGCGGAGGCCGCCTGGGACACCGAGGGGCTCACCGCCCGCCCTCGCCGGGGACGCCGGAGCGGGCGCGCCCGGCGTCGAGGGGGGCGTCGGGGGCGGCGCCGAGGGTCGGCTCCGCGAGCTCCGCCTCCGCGCCGAGGGTCGGCTCCGCGAGCTTCGCCTCCGCGCCGAGGGTCGGCTCCGCGAGCTCCGCCTCCCCGTTGAGAGCCCGCTCCGCGAGCTCCGCCTCCCCGTTGAGGGCCCGCTCCGCGAGCTTCGCCTCCGCGCCGAGGGTCGGCTCCGCGAGCTCCGCCTCCTCGTCGAGGTCCGCCCAGCCCTCCTCGAGGTCGTCGAGCAGGTCCAGCTGCTCGTCGTCGAGGGAGTCCTCGGGCGAGCCGGGGACGACCTGCACCCCGGTGTCCCACCCGGGCCGCCCCGGACCGACCCGGGTGGCCTCGCCGGTGCGGATCTCGGGGGCGGAGAGGTCGACGGGGTCGAGGTCCTCGTCCAGGTCGATCCCGCCCGGCGGCACGACGACCTGACGCGCCCCGACCGGACGCGGCTCGTCGGGCGCCCGCCCGGAGTCCGCGGCGAGCACCGGCGCGCCGCTGACGGCGACCCGGCTGGCGTCGGGGTTGGTGTCGAGGGCCTCGCGGACGTGGTCGAGGTGCGGCGCCTCGAGGTCGATCCGGATCTTCTCGACGCCGCCGTGCCCGTCGGCGAACACGAACTGGCGCGGGGTGTCGTCCGGCCGGTCGTCGTGCCGCGGGCGCGGGGAGAGCGTGCTCAGCATCTGCTCGTAGCCGACGCCGGTGGGGACCCGGAGCAGGCGCAGCGCGTCCGTCTGCGCCTCCTCGTCGTCCGTGCGGCCGACGAACACCGCGTTGACCAGCGAGGCGAACCCGGAGACCCGCAGCAGGTCGCCGGCCAGCTGCGAGGCGAACAGCGCCCGGACGTTGAACTTGCGGGAGTCGCGGGCGAGCCGGTCGATGAGCACCTTGCCGGTGGGCACCTGCGACAGGAAGTGCGTCTCGTCGAGCGCGACCCCCTTGCGCAGGTTGCGGTCCGCGTCGTAGATCGTCCGCTGGGTCAGCCAGGACGCCAGGTTGAGCAGCTCGACGGCCAGCGCCTCGTTGTCCGTCCACTCCTCGCGCGGGCTGCCCGGCCGGGGCAGCGTCATCCCCTGCATGGTCAGCACGGTCAGCCGGTAGTCGCGGTCGGCGGCCCACGGGTCGTCCCGGCTGGTGTCCGGGAACAGCAGCGCGGCCTGCGGGAGCTCGCGGCGCTCCTCGAGGAAGTCCGCGACCACGCCCGCGTGCTCCTCGCCCTCGCGCTGGTGCCGGCGCAGCGCGTCGATGACGAGCCCGGGGTGCCGGTCGGGCGCGCCGCCGACCTCGCGCACCGCGCGGAGCAGCACGATCCGGGTGTGCGGCAGCCGGGCGACGTCGTAGGGCAGCAGGCCGGTGAGCACGTCGAGCACGAGCCGTCGGCGGGTGGCCGCGGCCAGGGAGCGCTCGCGCCGCCAGGACCGCTCGGGGTCCTCGTCGTCCGCGAAGTGCTCGAACCGCGGCTCGGCGACCACCCGGTACGGGTTGAGGATGCCCGGGTCGGCGCGCAGCAGGTTGATGTGCCGGGAGAAGGAGGCCAGCTCGGGCAGCCGGGTCAGCTCGGCGAGCGGGCCCGACGGGTCGAGCACCGTCCACCGTGCACCCGCGCGGAGCGTCTTGTAGACGATCAGGCCGGTGAGGAAGGACTTGCCGGAGCCCAGCCCGCCGACGACGGCGGTGAGGCCCGAGGCCCGCCGGACCTCCTGCGCGAGCCACGGGTCCCAGGCCACCGGCCGTCGGGTGGCCGTGCAGGTCTCGCCGAGCATGATCCCGCGCCGGTCGCCCACGCTGGCCGTGGCGGCCGGCACCGCGGCCGCGGCCCAGGTCACCGACCCGCGCCGGCGGTACGCCGTGGACGCGAGCGCCTCGCCGGGGATGAACTCGCGGGCGTAGCGGTACTGCGCCTCGGGGTGCTCGATCTGCACCTTCGGCGAGTACAGGTCCAGCACCTGCTGGGCGCGCTGGATCGCCTCGGACTCGTCCGGGCCGGAGACGGCGATCCGCCACCAGCCGTAGAGCCGGGTGTTGAGCCGGGTCAGCCCGCTGGTCAGCTCGTCCTCGACCTCGAGCACGCGGTCGGCCTGGCGGGCCAGCGACATCGGCGGCTCGAGGTCGTGGTCGTGGGTGTAGTGCCGGATCTGGCTGCGCACCTTGCCCATCTGGCGCTGCAGCTCGCCGGTCACCTCCTCCGGCCGGCGGATGTACATCCGCGCCGACCACTCCACCGGGAAGGGCAGCCGGTCGGAGTGCTGCATCCAGGGGTCGTCGACCTCCGGGATGCGCAGCCCCTCCATCAGCCCGAGCGAGAGCACGGCGACGTCGCGGGTGACGGCCTGCCCGCGCACCCGGCCGGTCACCTTCACCGTGGGCGCGTAGGGCTCCTGGTGCAGCTCGACGCCGTCGGTGAAGGCCGCGAGGTCCTCCTCCTCCCAGCGCGTCACGCCCACCGGGACGGAGGACAGGCTGCGCGGTGCGGGGAGGCCGAGCGCGACCGAGCGGTGCATCAGCCAGGCCATGTCCGACGCCGACGCGGGCACCCCGTCCAGCCCCGAGCCCGCCACCAGCGCGTCGAGGTGGTTGAGCTCGGACTCCAGGGCGGAGAGCTCGGCGCGCACGGCCGCGGGCACGACCCGGCCCAGCACCGGCGCCGCCCGCTCGACCCACCGGTCGATCATGCTGCGGCCGGAGACCTCGACGCCGAGGAAGACCTCCTTGTCGCTCATGGACAGGCCCATGAGGTGGCGCTGCTCGCCCTCGAGGAAGGCGTCCCAGCCGAGGGCGCCCGGCACGTCCGGCATGCGACCCAGGGCGTTCTTGTCGAACGACTCCGCCCACATGTGCACGGGGTACGGGCGGGTGGTCACCCGCAGGTGCAGCCAGCGGCCCTGCAGCTCGCCGAGCTGGGCGGCGATCTGCCGGATGAGGATCTCCCGCTGGCTGTCGCTGCGGAAGCTCCAGGCCTGCGGGGAGAGCCGGTACCAGGCCATGACCTGGGTGGCGGTGCGGGTGACGTGCCCGTCGATGCTGCGCAGCGCGATCGTGGGGCTGAACCTGGGGAGCTTGGCCTCGCCCCGCAGCGCCCGCCCGGCGGGCCGGCGGCCGTCGCGGTAGGGATCGCGCTGCTCACGCGCGGCCACGGCCCGACCCCTTCCAGCCGTTCGCCGCCTGCTCCCCGGCACCCTTCCCGGCGGCCTGCCGGCGCTGGGCCGAGGTGGCCCAGGGCTGCGGCGCGGAGGTTGGACGGCCGATCCGGCGCGGCGCCGCCCTCCGGGGTGCCGGCACCGGGGTGATGTCGCGCAGCTCGGGGCGAGGCGCGGGCTCGAGGACCGACGGGGCCGGCTCGGGGGCCGGCGCGACCGCGGGCCGCCGCTCCGGTGCGGCCGGTGCCGCCGCGCGGCCCGGACGGGGCAGGGCACGGTGGGTCCGGACGTGCGCGAACCGGACGGGCCCGCCCGCGCCGCGCCGGCGCTTCCGCGGCCCGGTCACCTCGTGCCGGAACAGCTCCGCGACCTGGCTCAGCGGGCGCTCGTAGTCGATCTTCTTCCCGAGGAAGCGGGTGGCGACCACGGTGAGCACCAGCGCCCACGCCACCGAGAAGAAGTCCAGCCCGATGCCGATCCGGCGCTGCACGAACATGATCAGGATCATGACGAGGAGGCCGACACCGTAGGAGACGTACCGCGCGCGCCAGGGGAAGGTCGCGCGCGGCGGACCCAGCCAGACGGAGTCGACCCGGTAGACCTCGTCGTCGGTGCGGACCAGCACGGCTAACCGGTGATCAGGCTCGCGAGGAACCTGCCGACCTCCGGCCCGTTGCCGGACACGGCGATGCCCAGCGCGACGAGGCCGACGAGCAGCCCGACGCTGCGGCGGGCCACGCCGGCGTTGTCACCCCGGCCGCCGATCCACAGCAGGATGATGGCGATGCCCAACAGGATGAGCGGGACGATGTTGTCCTGGATCCACCCCTGCAGGCCGTTCGTGGTGAGGTTCTGGGCGTACCAGAGGGTGCGGGCCCCTGGTCCGGTCATCGGTCGTCTCCTGCCGTGGTCGGGCGGGCACCGGTGCGGGGGAACAGGGGGAGCACGGGCCGCCAGCGGACCAGAGTAGCCACGACGGGCCGCAGACCTGGTGCGACCACGCCAAGGCCACCCGTTCGCACCCGCTCCCGCACGCCGAGCGGTACCCGTTCGCGCGACGACCTCCCACTGACCGTGAGGCGATGACCGCCGACCGGGTGAGCGGCCGGCGTGTCCGTCACCCCGCGTCCCCCGCAGCAGGCCGGGAGCGGGGCCTGCGGTGATTCCGCTCTCAGAAGGCTACCCTGACCTCGGCGCCCTGACCGGGGGACGGACCGTCGCGGAGCGCGTCCGAGCTGCCCGTTCGTCGCAGCGTGACGTGCCCGTCACAGGGCACGGGCCCACTCCGGTGACCTATTCTCCCGCTCACGCGATTGTCGTCGCGGACCGCAACGAGGCCGATCAGGTTGCTACTCGTCAGTAACCACGCGTATAGCCTCCTTGCCGGGACCACGACAGGGAGGTTCGTCCACATGACCTGGGTGCAGTACGTGCTCGGCATCGTCACGGTGTTGTCCGCCGTGGTGGCCGTGGCGCTGGTGTGGCGCACGGTGGCGAGCATGGTGAGCATCATCCGCCTGGGCCAGCCCGACGGGACGCGCAACGGCCCGTTCGGGCCGCGGTTCGCCACCATGCTCAAGGAGACCCTCGGCCACACCCGGATGCTGAAGTGGAGCCACGTCGGTGTCTTCCACTGGCTGGTGATGGTCGGCTTCGGCGGGCTGTTCCTGGCGCTGATCGAGGCATTCGTCGAGGTGTGGAACCCGACCTTCCACCTGCCGCTGATCGGCGAGTGGGGCCCGTACTCGCTGTGGGTGGAGATCCTCGGCGTGGGCACCGTGGTCGGCATCCTGCCGCTGATCGTCTACCGGCAGGTGCGCAACCCGCGCCGGCTCGGCCGGGCGTCGCGGTTCTACGGCTCGTACATGGGCCGCGCCTACTTCGTCGAGGCCATCGTGTTCCTCGAGGGCGTCGGCATCCTGGTCGTGCGGGCCGGGAAGATGGCGATGGGCGCGTTCGACGCCCCGGACTGGTCGACCTTCGTCTCCGGCCCGCTGTCCACCATCCTGCCCGGCAGCGCGACCCTGGTCTCCGTCTTCGCCGCGGTCAAGGTCCTCTCGGCCACGCTGTGGCTGATCGTGATCGCCGCCAAGCCCACCATGGGCGTGGCCTGGCACCGGTTCACCGCGTTCCCGAACATCTACTTCAAGCGCGAGGACGACGGGCGCAAGGCGCTGGGCAACGTCAAGCCCATGACCAGCCAGGGCAAGGTGCTCGACCTGGAGGAGGCCGACCCGGACACCGACACCTTCGGCGCCGGGCGGGTCGAGGACTTCACCTGGAAGGGCCTGCTCGACTTCACCACCTGCACCGAGTGCGGCCGCTGCCAGTCGCAGTGCCCGGCGTGGAACACCGAGAAGCCGCTCTCGCCCAAGCTGCTGGTCAACGCGCTGCGCGACCACGCCTACGCCAAGGCCCCGTACCTGCTCGCCGGCGGGCGCAAGGACATGACCGGCGAGGAGGTCGGGCTGACCGGCGACGACGCCGAGGCCCGGCTGGCCGCGATCCCCGAGACCGCGGTCAAGGAGGCCGAGCGCCCGCTGGTCGGCGGCGAGGACGTCCTCGGCGTCATCGACCCTGACATCCTCTGGTCCTGCACCACCTGCGGGGCGTGCGTGGAGCAGTGCCCGGTCGACATCGAGCACGTCGACCACATCGTCGACATGCGCCGCTACCAGGTCATGATCGAGACCGAGTTCCCCACGGAGCTGTCCGGGCTGTTCAAGAACCTGGAGAACAAGGGCAACCCCTGGGGCTCCAACCAGAAGGACCGCCTGGCCTGGACCCAGGACCTGCCCTTCGAGGTCCCGGTGTTCGACGGCGAGCTCTCCCCGGAGACCGAGTACATCTTCTGGGTCGGCTGCGCCGGCGCCTTCGACGACAACGCCAAGAAGACCACCCGCGCCACCGCCGAGCTGCTGCACCGGGCCGGGGTGAACTACGTGGTCCTGGGCACCGAGGAGACCTGCACCGGCGACCCGGCGCGGCGCGCGGGCAACGAGTTCCTGTTCCAGATGATGGCCCAGCAGACCGCCGAGATGCTCAACGCGGTGTTCGAGGGCCGCGAGCCCGGCACCCGGAAGATGGTCACCACCTGCCCGCACTGCCTCAACTCGCTCTCGCGCGAGTACCCGCAGCTCAGCCAGGACGGAGAGGGTGGGGGCCACTACGAGGTCATCCACCACACCCAGCTGCTCAACAAGCTGGTCCGCACCGGCAAGCTCGTCCCGGTCGCCGCCCCCGACGAGTCGCAGAAGATCACCTACCACGACCCGTGCTACCTGGGCCGGCACAACGAGGTCTACTCCGAGCCGCGCGAGCTGGTCTCCGCCGTCGGCACGCTGACCGAGATGCCCCGCCACGGCGACCGGTCGATGTGCTGCGGCGCCGGTGGTGCGCGGATGTGGATGGAGGAGCGGATCGGGCAGCGGATCAACGTCACCCGCACCACCGAGGCGCTCGAGACCCTCTCGCCCGCGGGTGGGGACGGGGCCTCCGCGGCGGGCACGATCGCCGTCGGCTGTCCGTTCTGCCGCACGATGATCGGCGACGGCCTGACCCAGAAGCAGGCCGGCGGCGAGGGCGAGCAGGTCCAGGTCCAGGACGTCGCGCAGATGCTGCTCGCGGCCGTCCGGCGCGGCGACTCGACGGTCGCCACGCCGGCCGACGCCGAGGCCACCGAGGGCGACGTCGAGCAGACCACCGCGGCCCCGCTCACCGAGAACACCCCGGCCGGTGCCGCCGACTCCGGCGCCGCGAACGTCTCCACCTCGGCGGAGGCCGCGGCGGAGACGGTGAAGCCGGCCGAGGCGCCCGGTGACGCGGTCGCCGACAAGGCCGGGGCGGTCGAGCCCGGCGCGAAGCAGGGCCCGGCGGCCGACAGGTCGGAGGTCACCACCGGGATGAACGACGCCGCGGTCGAGGGCTCGACGAAGAAGCCGGTCGCGGAGACGCCGGCCGAGACGGCCGGGCCGGAGGAGGGGCCGACCGGCTCCACCGAGGCGTCGAAGTCGGAGGTGGGCACCAACGGCTCCGGGCCGAAGCCGGAGACCAACGGCCAGGCCCGCTCCGACACCCCGTCCGGCACCGGCGACAAGGGCGAGTCCACCTCCTGACGCGGTCCCACCCCCGGCCCCGCGAGTCCGCTCGCGGGGCCGGCGGCGTTCCCGGGGATGGCGGCGCCCTGATCACCAGCCGGGACCGTTCGCGGCCGTCCACGGCCGTGAACGGTCCAGCTCGGTGATCACGGAGTCGCTGGTCCGACTCGCCGCACTCGCAGCGCGGCCCGCGGACGCGGGACCGCGGACGGCCGCTCGCCTGGTCCCGCTCCTGGGTGGCGAGAGTCGTCATGGCGACTCTCGCCGTTCACGGGGTCAGGGGCAGGGGTGGAAGCCGGCGACCCGCCAGGTGGCCCTGGCGGTGTTGTCCGTGCGCACGACGTCGACCGTGCCGAGGGCGGGGACGGCCCGGCCCCAGGCGGTACCGCAGCCGTCGAGGGCGACGACGGTGCCCGGCGGGGGGACCGGGGCGGGCGAGGTGGAGACGCGGGGGGCAGCGGTCGGGCTGCCCGCGGGCACCCGGCCCGCGGCGACACCGACCCCGGCGGCGCAGTCCGCGGCCCCGGTGGCCCGGGCCAGCTGAGCCTGGGCGGGCGGGTCGAGGAGCCGGCAGACCGCCTCCGGGTCGGCCGGCGCCAGGCCCTCGCCGAGCTTGGTCAGCACGAGGTCGGGGCGGTCGTACCCGAAGCCCTGCCGCATCTGCGTCCCGGCCTGCTGCGCGATCTGCGCCTCCTGGTCGCGGACCTCGGCGGCGCGGAACTGGTAGCCCACGAACGACACCACGCACAGCGCCGCCCCGACGGCCGCGAGCGGCCGGCGCGGCAGGCGGAGCAGCCCGGCGACCAGGACCCCGATGCTCGCGGCGAAGGCCCAGGACCAGGGGTTGCCGGCGGTCTCGTGCACGAGCCCGGCCAGCATCGCGACGCCGGCGACGTGCCAGGTCCAGCCCTTGAGCAGCCGGTCCAGGCGCAGCAGCGACAGCAGCACGAGCACCACGAGCCCGGCCGCGACCGGGACCCACCAGCGGGCCCGGTCGTCGAACGCGACGAAGACGAACAGCAGTGCGGCGGCGCCCACGATCCCGAGGCCGACGGCGCCGCGCCAGCTCCGCGGGCGGAACCGGCGGAGGGCCGACGCGGCCGGCTCCCGCTCCTCCGACTCGGACCCGCCGGGCTCCGCCGGCCCCCCGGGCCCGGGTACCTGTCGTTCACCGGGTCGATCCTCGGGTCGAGCACCGGGCCGACCGCTGTGCCGGCCGCTGTGCCTGCCGCTGCGCCACGCCTCCGTCCCGACGGACGGGTCGGGGCGGGTTGCGGGGTCGCGGCGCTCCATCGGCGCCCAGCCTAGCGACCCGACGCGGCGGGGAGCGGGTTCACAACCAGCCGTGGTCGCGCGCCCGCTCCAGCGCCTCGATTCGGGTCGCGACGCCGAGCTTCTGCATCGCCGAGGAGAGGTAGTTGCGGACCGTGCCCGCCGAGAGGTGCACCCGCCCGGCGATGTCGCTCGCCGTGCCGGCCGGTCCCACCTGCTCGACGCTGCGCAGCACCTGCAGCTCCCGCTCGGTGAGCGGGCAGTCCTCGGCGGTCAGGGCGGTCAGGGCCAGGTCCGGGTCGACGTAGCGGCCGCCGCCGTGCACCCGCCGGATCACGTCGGCGAGTTGGGAGGCGGGCGCACTCTTGGTCACGAACCCCGCCGCCCCGGCCGCCAGGGCGCGCCGCAGGACCCCCGGGCGGGCGTGCCGGGTCAGGATGATGCAGCGCACGCCCGGCGCGTGCGTCCGGACCCACTGGGCGACCTCGGCGCCGTCGAGCCCGGGCATCTCGACGTCGAGCACCGCGACGTCGGGTTCCTGCGCGGCGATCGCCGCCACGGCCTCGTCGCCCGACGCGGCCTCCCCGACCACGGTCAGGTCGGCCTCGAGGTTCAGCAGCGCGCCGACGGCCCCGCGGGTGAGCGACTCGTCGTCGGCGAGGACCAGCCGGATCACCGGCGGCTCCCGAGAACCGCCTCGAGCCGGTAGCCGCCCCGNAGACCCGCCCCGAGCGGGTACCCGCCCCGCCCGTCGCCGCCGGCGGCGAGCCGCCCGGCGTGCTCCTCCAGATAGCGCTCCAGCCCGGCGAGGCCGGTGCCCGCGCCGTCGCCGGGGCCGGACACCCCGTCGTTGCACACGACCAGCCGGTCCGGGGCGATCTCGATCGTGCAGCGGCTGGGCTGGGCGTGCCGCAGGACGTTGGTCATGGCCTCGCGCAGCACCCGGCCGAGGACGTTGCGCGCGGCCGGGGCGACCGCCTCCGGATCGCCGTGCACCTCGAGCGCCACCCCGGCCGAGCCGAGCACCGCCCGCGCCCCGGCGAGCTCGACGGCCAGATCGGTGCCGCGGGTGCTCCGGACCAGGGCCCTGACCTCGATCAACGACTCGCGCGCCACCCGCTGCACCTCGTCCATCTCGGTGCGTGCCCGCTCCGGGTCGGCCTCCAGCAGCCGGGCGGCGAGCTCGCTCTTGAAGGCGACGACCTCGAGCGCGTGCCCGAGGATGTCGTGCAGGTCGTCGGCGAGCCGGAGCCGCTCCCGGGCGGTGGCGAGCTCGGCGGCGGTGCGCCGCGAGTCGTCGAGGTCGGTGACGGCCTTGAACCACCAGAGCCGCTCGACGTCGAGGCACCACATGCTCGCCACGTAGAACCCGGCGATGGCGGCCGCGTACCAGGGCGAGACGGGGATGTCGGTGTGGAGGAGCGCGCCGAGGGCGTAGCTCAGGCCGAGCACCACCGCGGCCGACGCCAGCACCCACACGGCGATGACCCGCGCCCGCCGGCCCGCGACGACGTCGCCCAGCAGGATCCCGGCCACCAGCGCCCACGTCCACCCGGCCCACGAGGACGCGACCCCGACCAGCGTGAGCGCCAGGCCCACCACGCACGCCGCGACCACGAACCCGGGCCGGGCGGGCGTGCCGAGCGACCGGACGTACTGCCGGATCCGGATCAGGTGCAGCACGATCGACGCCACGTAGAGCGGCACCAGCGCCGCCAGCCACGCGGGCCCGGGCAGCCCGGTCCACACGACGAACGCGGGCACGACCAGCAGCCAGCCCACCGTGATGACCAGCCCGATCCGGCTGAACCGGCGGGCGGCGCGGACCTGCCGCTCCTCGGCGGCGGGCCGCCCGGTCGGCGGGGCGGCGGGCCGCCCGGTCGGCGGGTGCTCGATCGTCACGCGACGACGGTATCCGAGCCACCCGGCCCCGGTCCCGACCTGCGGCGGGGGGCATGACAGCTGTCATGCCCGGTGGTGCGCGATGTCAGCGGGACCGGTGATGCGCGGTCCTACCGGAGGGGTGCGGCGCCGGGCACCGTGGTGGTCATGACGGAGACGGTGAGCGAGCCGGCGAGGACCGGCACGGAGGGACGAGACGCGGCGATTCGGGTGCGCGGGCTGCGCGTGCGGTACGGGACGTTCGAGGCCGTCCGGGGGGTCGACCTCGAGGTCCTGCGCGGCGAGGTGTTCGCGCTGCTGGGCACCAACGGTGCGGGCAAGACGACCACGCTGGAGGTCCTGGAGGGGTTCCAGCGGCGCAGCGGGGGCGAGGTGTCGGTGCTCGGCGCCGACCCCGGCACCGAGCGCGACCGGCTGCGGGCCCGGATGGGGGTCCAGCTGCAGGAGGGCGGGTTCGTCGAGGAGCTGACGGTCCGGGAGACGCTCGAGCTGTGGGGGAGGCTGTCGATCCGGCCCGACCGGCCCGACCGGCTGCTCGAGCGCTTCGACCTGGCGCACCGCCGGGACGTCCGCGTCGGGGCCCTGTCCGGCGGGGAGAAGCGGCGCCTCGACCTGGCGACGGCGGTGTGGGGCTCCCCCGAGCTGGTCGTCCTCGACGAGCCGACCACCGGGCTGGACCCGGGGTCCCGGCGCCGCACGTGGGACGCGATCCAGGAGCTGCAGGAGGCCGGCCGCACGGTCGTCCTCACCACGCACTACCTGGAGGAGGCCGAGGCGCTGGCCGACCGGGTCGCGATCATGCACGAGGGGCGGCTGGCGGTGTCCGGCACGCTGGAGCAGATCCTCGCGAGCCGGCCGGCCGGGTTCTCGGCGACGCTGCCCGAGGGCCTCACCCCGCCCGACGGCGTGGAGCTCGACGGCCGGACGGTCCGGCTGGCGACCACGGACCTGCAGCGCGACCTCACCGCGTTCCTGACCTGGGCGGCCGACCGCGGGGTGCGGCTGTCCGACCTGCGGGCCGCGCCGGCGTCGCTCGCCGACATCTACCACTCGATCCGCACCGACACCGACGGCGAGTCGCGCACCGAGTCGCGCGGCGCGTCGCACACCGTGCCGCACTCCGGGGAGGCGTGATGCACCGCATCGCCGCACTGGTCTCGTCCGAGCTGAGGCTGATCCTGCGCAACCGGACGCTGCTGACGTCCGTGCTGATCGTCCCGCTCGCGCTCGGCGTTTTCCTGACCTTCAGCCAGATCGAGTCGCCGACCTACGTCGTCGCGATGCAGCTGATCTTCGCGCTCGGCATGGGCGTGTACGTGGCCGGGACGCAGACCCTGGTCGCGCGCCGGCAGTCCCGGGTGCTCAAGCGGTTCCGGACCAGCGGGATCTCCGACGCCGGGCTGCTCGTCGGGACGATCGGGCCCGCGGCCGTGCTCGCCCTGGGGCAGCTGGTCCTGTTCGCCCTGTTCGACGTCGTCGCCGGCCTTCCCGCGCCCACCGCGCCGCTCGCGCTGCCGCTCGCCGTGGTCGGCGGGCTCGCGCTGGTCGCGACGGCGGCGCTCGCGACCTCGATCGTGACCCCCACCGCCGAGCGCGCGCAGATCACCACCCTGCCGCTGTTCTTCGTGATGGTCGCCGCGGCGGTGATCATCGCGGTGCTGCCCGCGGGCGGCTGGCTCGACGCGCTGGCCCTCCTGCCCGGCGGCGCGCTCGGCGCGCTGAGCCGGATCGCCTACGGCGCCCCGTGGTCGCCGTACGTGCCGCTGTCGCTGGTCGCGTGGCCGCTGCTGTTCGGCTGGCTCGCCGCGCGCAACCTGCGGTGGGACGCGCGGGTGGCCGCGGCCTGAGCTCCGTGCACGAGCTCAGCGCCGGGTGTCGACCCGGTGGAAGTTCTTCCACGCGCGCGAGGGCGTCGGGCCCCGCTGCCCCTGGTAGCGGGAGCCGACGCCCTCGCTGCCGTAGGGCCGCTCCGCCGGGCTGGACAGCCGGAACAGGCACAGCTGGCCGATCTTCATGCCCGGCCAGAGCGTGATCGGCAGGTTCGCCACGTTCGACAGCTCGAGCGTGATGTGGCCGGTGAAGCCGGGGTCGATGAACCCGGCCGTCGAGTGGGTGAGCAGGCCCAGGCGGCCGAGGCTGGACTTGCCCTCGAGCCGCCCCGCCAGGTCGTCCGGCAGGCCGACCTGCTCGAACGTCGACCCCAGCACGAACTCCCCGGGATGCAGCACGAAGCTGTCCCCGTCCGCCGTCTCGACCGGCGTGGTCAGCTCGTCCTGCTGGATCGACGGGTCGATGTGGGTGTAGCGGGAGTTCTGGAAGACGCGGAAGAAGCGGTCCAGCCGGACGTCGATGCTCGACGGCTGCAGCATCGCCTCGTCCCACGGGTCCAGCCCGAGGCGCCCGGACTCGAGCTCCTTGCGCAGGTCGCGGTCGGACAGCAGCACCGGGGAGCCCTCCTCTGGTCGGCGAACGCCACCCTAGGCGACCTGACGGACGCCACACCCGGGAGGGTGGATCGAGGTCGGGGGAGGGATGCTAGAGTCGCTCTCACGCACTGCGGATGTAGTTCAATGGTAGAACATCAGCTTCCCAAGCTGAATACGCGGGTTCGATTCCCGTCATCCGCTCTCATAGCGAAGGCCCAGCTCAGACGGTGTCCACACCGGAGCTGGGCCTTCGTCGTTCCTTGATCCACTCAGGCGGTGGGCCATTGGCGGGCCATTAGCCGACCGGCCCCAGGGCGCCCGCGGCCCCGTCCTCGTCGTCGTCCTGGTCGTCGTTGTCGATCTTGCGATCCTCGACCAGAGCACTCAGCCGGTCGGCGATGCGCTGGTCGGCCTCGCTCGTGGCGCGCTGGTAGATGAGGGCGGCCCGCATGTCGTCGTGGCCCATCCGCGCCATGAGGTCACGCGTGCTCGCGCCGGTCTGGGCCGCGAACAGGTTGCCCGTGTGCCGCAGGTCGTGGAAGTGCAGACCCGGCACTCCGAGCTTCCGGACGACCACGGGCCACTTCGTGAGGTTGTTGAAGTGCGCCCGCCGCAGCGCACCGCCCTTCGGACCGGTGAAGACCAGCGCGTCCGGCGCCGGCCCGACGTAGGTCATCAGGTGCTTGACGATCTCCGGGCGGATGGCCGGCGGGATCGCGATGGTGCGGACCCCGGCCCGAGACTTCGGCGGCCCGACGACGATCCCCCGCCCCTTGACCTCGGTGTGGGCCACGCTGATCCGGATCGAGCTGCCGTCCGCGGCGATGTCGGCCCGCCGGAGCGCGGAGACCTCGCCCCATCGCAGGGTCGCGAATGCCGCCACCAGGATCATGACGCGCAGGCGCTTGTGCGGCATCGCGTCGGCCAGCTGGAACACCTGCGGCACGGTGAGCACTGGACGTTCCGCCGGGTTCTCGCGGTCGGCACCGCGGACGCGGCACGGGTTGCGCGAGATGATGCCGTCCTCCTGCACGGCCGTGTTCAGGACGGCGCGCACCAGCCGATAGGACTTCGCGGTGATCGATTCGGAGACGCCCGAGGCCAGCAAGGATGCCCGCCACTCGCGGACGATGGCCGTCGTCAGGTCGCCGATCTTGACCTCGCCCAGGCGCGGCTCGATGTGCTTGGTGAGCAGCCAGCGGTATAGCTCGACGGTGCGCGGGCGCAGTGCTGGACGCTCGGTGATCCACTTGTCCGCGTACGCGCCGAGCGGGATCGCGGCTCGCTGCGGGTCCGTCCACTCGCCGCGGACCATCTGCGACTCGACGACCACGAGCCACCGCTCCGCGTCCTTCTTGGTCGGGAACGTGTTCGGGGCGGAGCGCATGCGGCCGTCCGGTCCCGGAAATCGTGCCTGCCAGCGGCTCGATGAGCGCTCGCGCACGTTGCCGAACCGTCGGTGGCCGGCCTTGTTCGCCATCTACGCCACCCCGCCCAGGTCCCGGCGGATGCTCTCCGCAGTGATCGCCTCGACCCGTCCGGCGCGCACGAAGGCGTCCAGGTCGACGAGCGCGATCCGCACGTGAGCGCCGACCTTGTGGAAGGCGATGCGGCGTTCGGCGACGAGCCGGCGCACGAAGCGGACCGAGGTGTTCAGGTGCTCGGCCGCCTCGACGACCGTCAGATACGCAGTCATCCGCTCTCCCTCAGGCTGCAAGATCGTCGGTTGCCGAACGCTCGACGTCGGGCGGGTCGCCGGCGGCCATGAGTGCGGCGTCGTAGTCGGCGCGCCATCGCTGTCTCTGGTTGATTGCGTGCAGGAGCAGGACCTGCCGGGGTGGGACGTCGGTGTCACCGGGTGCGGTGCGTTCCCAGGCGAACGGGCCGTCGTCGACCGGGTAGGACGGCTTGACTCCGGCGCGGTCGAGGAGTTGCCGAACGAACTCCGCGCGCTCGGCGCGGTGGTCCTTCAAGCTCTTGTTGGACCACTTGCGCGAGACGAGCACCCGGCGCCCGGCGATGCCGAGGTGTTCGGGCTTGTGCGCCTTGCTCTTGCACTGCCCCGGCTTGGTCGAGAGGCGGGCGCCCTTGGGCTGGACGCCGTAGAGCAGCCAGATCCCGCACCGCGGCGAGCACGGCGTGATGGCGAGTTCGGCGGTGAGGCGGCGGTGATGCTCCCGCAGGCGCGCGGACGCGTCGGTGGTGAGCCCGGCGGCTTGGGTGATCGACTTGGTGAGGTACTTGGTCAGGTAGCCGACGTGGCGCCCAGCTTCCTCGGTGCCGCCGAGGATGCCCTTCACGTGGACCTGCGCCCCGAAGGTGACGACGTGGGTGGGCTCGGTGAGGACGTCGGGGTCGGTGGCCTCGTCGAAGGTCGGCAGCGGCTCGCGCGTGTGCGGGTCGATGAACCCTTTGTCGCCGTCGGCCCAGCGGGGCAGCCGGTCCCCGTCGTGGGTGATCTCGTCGTGCGCCGGCCAGAACACCTGGTGATACGTCGCCGCCGCGATGGCTCTGAGTTCGGAGCGGGGGATGGTGCCGCGGATGGCCGCGTGGAAGTGCGGTGCCCCGCGTTTCTGCGGCTCGACCGTGCCGAAGTACTGCACCTCCCACCCGACACACCGGCGGGTGTTCTGCCAGAACCGATCCACCAGCCGCGGGAAGTGGATCGCATCCCGAGCTGCGCGGCGGTAGTCGTAGGAGTCCGGGTCCAGCGCGGCCCCGTCCCCATCGACACGGCCGTAGGAGTCCAGGGTGAGCGTCAGGAAGGTGGAGGGCCGGTACTTCCCGCCGAACACCTCACCCACGGTGCGGTTCTCCACCGGTCGCCGTGGAAGGTCCGGCGCGTCCTGCCGCCTGCGCGTGGTTCGACGCACAGCCTTGGGCAGCGGGTCCAGCGGAGCCAGCCGACCGCGAACCCCGGCGGCGCGGATCTCCTGGTCCAGCTCGGCGACGGCTTCCCGGATCTCCTCGCAGTCCTCGTCCAGACCGTCAGCGCGTGCGGTGGTGTACGCGGCGTGCAGGTCGGCGCGGTAGGCCAGGAGCCGCTTCTGATGCTCGGTCGGGTCGGCGGGCTTGTCGAACGGCTCGTGCTCGAGGTGCCATCCCTCCCGCGCCTGGACCATGCGTTCGCGGCGGGCCTTCTCCGCGCACGGGCGGCACTGGTCCTCCCGCGTGGACTTGCACGGAGTGGCCACGACGTCGACGCCTCCGGTGGTCATGTCGATCCGGCGCATGGCCAGTGGGCGGACGCAGACGCCGTTGTCCTCGGCGAGCCGTTGGGCGACGTCGTCGGACAGGGCCAGGAGTGCCTTCTGCGCCCGTGTGAGCGAGTCCTGGTCGACCCGACCCGCGGAGTCGGTGGGAACGGTCGGGGTGCTCATGCGGCCCTCCTGTCCGTGGTCTCGCCATGGGGGTCGAGGTGGGGGTCGCGCCAGTGCCGGACCTGCGCAGGGTCGTTGCGGATGGCGTCGAGTCGCCGGCGGATGCGCAACTCTCGGCGGACGAGTGCCACGACCACCCAGAGCCCGCCTGCGATGAGGACGGCGGTCAGGAACGTGTTGCCCCAGAACGCCGCGGTCGGACTCAGCGAGGTGGCGAACCCGGCGGCGAGCAGCAGGAACAGGCCCAGGTGGATCAGGCGGGTCTCGGTGGAGCGGCCACGGCTGAACGCCATCACACACCCCCACCCAGCAGCAGAAGCACGGTGTTCGCAGGGGTGGTCATGCTGCGGCCTCCGGTCGGTGCGGGGCGGGCAGGACGGCCGGACTCGACCCGTCCCGGACGAACGCGCCCAGCTCGTCGAGGTGGTGATCGTCGAGATGGAATGCGCGGACGCGGTCGATCTGGCGGCGGCCCTCGGACAGCACCCACGCGACACCGGGGGTGTCCTCGGAGATCTCGTCGGCAGCGGCACCGCGGGCCCGGGCTCCGTCGCCCAGGGCCAGGTTGACCTGGTCGGGCTCGTCCAAGCGCATGGCGATCTTCGTCGGGAACAGGTGGCGGAAGTCCAGGACGGCCTTGCGCGGGTCCTGCACCTGACCGACCACGCACACCCCCGGGGCACGCCCCTGCGAGGTGATCGACTGCAATGCGGCGTTCGCGCGTGCCTTCAACCCGCGGTCGGCCTGGTAGGCCACGACGTCGGCGAGCTCGTCGACCACCAGGAGCACGAACGGCTGCCCCGACTCCGGGCTCCACGCCTTCTTCCTCGACTCCCGGAAGTGCGCGGCGCGCTGGCGGGTGAGGGTGGCGACGTGTTCGAGCAGCTCGACCGCATCCGCCCCGTTGTCGTAGACAAGGCGGGTGAACAGGCCCGGGGCGCGACCGAGTTCCATCCCGCCCTTCGGGTCGACGCCGAACACCTGCACCTGACCGGAGCGGATGGCCGGGGCGAGCGCCCAGAGCAGCGCCCACACCACCGAGGACTTCCCGGCCCCGGTGGAGCCGACGACCAGCAGGTGGTTCCCGACCAGGCGCAGCACGAACTCCCGCCCGGTCTCGACCATGCCCACGACCAGGCGCCCGAGGTCGACCACCGCATCTGCGGCGGCGAGGACCGGAGGCGCGACGGAGGCGGCGAGGGTGTCGCGGTGGATCAGGTCGAGCCAGATCCGGCGGGGCTTGTCGACACGGACCCGGCAGGAGGTGGCGCCGAAGGCGTGCGCCAGCTCGGCGGCCCGATCCTCGAAGTCATTCGGTGCCTGCCCATGCAGCAGCCCGACGAGGACGCGGTCACGCCACCCGTCAGCGCGCACCCGGCGGACACGCGGGTAGTACCAGGACCGGCCGACGCGCCGCGCGATCCCGGACAGCCGCATCGTGCGACGCCACACGACCGCGTACACGCGCACCCGGCGGAACTCCGACGCGAGCTGCCCGCCGACGGTGCGGGTGAACGAGTCCCGCCACAACCACCACCAGCCCGCGAGCAGCGCTCCCACGCCCAGGGCGACGCCGAGGGACCACAACCAGCCGTGCCAGCACCCGAGCACCACCAGCCCGACGGACGTAGTGAGGGCGATCGGGTAGCGGTAGACGCGGCGGGCGGCGAAGTTCACGGCGACGGCAAGCACCCCGACCGCGATGACCGGCGACAGCACGGTCAGGACGGGCTTGGGCAGCATGGTCCACCACGGCAGGCGCGGGCGCTCGATCTCCAACGGGGCGGGCGAGGTCCAGTCCTTGCGGCTCACGAGCGGGTCTCCTTCCTGCGCCGGGGCCGGGTGGTGACGGCGGTCAGTGGAAACAGCACGGCCTGGCCGAGGTGATCGGCGCAGCGCCGGCGGCGCGGGTCGGGGCGGTCGGACAGTGGTGCCCGGCAGACCTCGCATCGGTCTGGGCGGGTTGTGTTGTTCATGCCGCCTCGCTTCCGACGGCCGGACGGAAAGGGCCGGCCGCCGCGGGCTCCGCAGTGGTGCCGGCGAGAGCGTCCCGGTTCTCCGGGGTGGTCCCGGCGACAACGCCGTATCGGGCTCCGGCGGGCTCCCGGCGCATCCAGTCGGCCAGGCACGCGGCCTGAACCGGGCAGTCTGCGCAGACCCGGCGGGCCGCAGCCACACGAGCTGCGTAGTTCGGCGCCTGGTCATCGGGGAAGAACAGGTCGGGGTTGGTACCCGGACGGGCGCACAGCGCCCCAGCGGGGAAGCCGACGACCCGCATCAGGCCACCCCCAGCTCAGCCCAGTTCGACATGGCCCCGGCGGCATCCGAGGTCGGGCGCTGGTCGGCGCGGGCGCGCCAGTCGGCGGCGGTCTCCCGCCAGAACCGGGCGTCCTCCTGGGCGGCCTGGATGGCGCGACCCGCTGCCGACACGTAGACGAACGGCACCCCGTTCGCGCTGTGTCGATAGAGGACCCGCCACCAGCGGGCGGCGCGGTCGTGAAGGACGGCGAGGCGGTCAGCGCGGGACGCGTTGTCCAGCGCAGACCCGTTCGGGATCTCGTAGGCGGCGTTGAGCTGCCACCGCAGCCGGTGGAACGCCGCGTCCACGATCGCCGGGACCGAGCCGGGAACCGCGCGGGGGTCGGGGACGAACGTGGGTGCCTGGTACGTACGGGTGCGAGTCATCTAGCCTCGGTGTCCTTCCAAGTCTGGCTGTACTGCCTGCTCAGGGCGTGTTGCGAGGCGAGGGAGAACGGAGGGGAGTCCGCCGCAATCGGGCTCCCCTCCACCCTCGATCGGTGGCCGGAACATCGATGCTCAGGCGGCCTCGGAGTTCGAGCCGGGGTTGCCCCCGGACCGCGGCGTCGGCTTGCTCCCGACGGTCGGCGCGCGCATCGCGGTCGCCCGGAAGCTGTACGCCACCCGCGGACGACCGCCGTTCTCCTGCACGTACGGGGTCACGGTCAGACCCTCGAACTCGACCGGCCGGAACGGCATCCCCGCCAGCGTCTCCGGCGGCACCGGCTGGTGAGTGGCGGCCAGCTTTACCACGACGGTCTTGTCCGCCCGCCGGGCATCGGGGTCCGCGTCGAGCACAGACACCGACCACACCGGCAGCCCGGACTCCTTGTCGAGCTGCTGGACCGGGCGGCCCGCACTGGACTTGTCGAAGTCCCGCACCGCCTCCACCTCCGACACCACGTAGGCGCCGTGCGGGAAGACGTCACCCATCGAGACCGGGAACCTGTTCTTGATCGCCATCGCTGCTTCCTCCGCTCGTGGTCCGCGCTGAGGGTCAGCGCATTAGGACCAGCTGTATTGGAGCAAGCGAGAGCGACACTGTCAATAGAGGGGGTTCTATCAACCGCGCAGTCCGCCGCTGAGGCGGTACAGCTACCGTTATCGGAGTCGACCAGGGAGGACCATTGAGCACGGTGGGGTACCGCGAGCTGGCCGCGATCCTGCGGGACGCGATCCAGCAGGGCACCTACGCGCCCGGCGACACCCTGCCCAAGCAGGACGAGCTGGCCGCCACGCACGGGGTCAACGTCAAGACCGTCCGCAACGCCGTGGCCATGCTCGAAGCCGAAGGCCTCGTGACCCCGATCCGGCGCCGCGGGACCGTCGTCCGCACCCCGCCACCGATGCGCCGCCTGGGCATCGACCGCTACAGCAAGAAGAAGTGGAAGTACGGCGACGTCGTCGCCTTCGCAGCCGACCGCGAAGCCTCAGGCCGCGACTGGAAGCCCAGCGACCAGACCCAGACCGTCTCCCTCGTCGACGCCGACGCCGAGATCGCCGAGGCCTACGACATCGAACCCGGCACACCGGTCTACGCACGGGCGCGGCTCGTGAAGGACGACGACCAGCCCACCCACACCCTCACGAGCTACTACCTGCCCGCCCACGTCGAGGGCACCCCGCTCGTCGACCCGACACCAGGCCCTGCCGGCCGCGGGGGAGGGTTCGCCGTCCTCACCATGCAGGGCCTCGAACCACACCACATGACCGAGTCGTTCTACGCGCGCATGCCCACTCCGGACGAGGTCGACCAGCTCAACCTTCCCGCCGGCGAGCCAGTGATGATCCTCAACCGGCGCACCTACACCGCCGACGGGACACTCATCGAGGTAGCGCGCGGGGTCCACGCCGCTTCACGCTTCTCCTGGACCTACTCCTTCGACATCCCCGAGTAGAAGGACCCACCGATGCCGAACACCACCATCCCCGCCGAGCTCCGCGCCGACGTGGAGACCCTGTGGGAGTTCAACCAGATGCACCATGAGCTACGCCCCGTCGACCTCGGCATCGGACTCGGCAGCCACGACCTCGGTGTCGCCACCTACACCGCCGAGCTGTACCACCAGGGCTACTTCCCGCGCATCGTCTTCACCGGCGCCAATGCCCCCACCACCATCGAACGCTTCCCCCGCGGGGAAGCCGTCCACTACCGCGAACACGCTCTCTCCCTCGGCGTTCCCGATAAGGCGATCCTTATCGAGCCCAACGCCACCAACACCGGCGAGAACATCGACTTCACCCGCGCCCTCGTCGAGCGCTGCGAGCCGCCGGTTCGCTCGGTCATGCTGATCTCCCGGCCCTACCAGCAGCGCCGCGCCTATGCGATGTGTCGCTTCCGATGGTCGAACGTGAACGCCATCTGCGCGTCCCAACCAAGCGATCTTTATTCATATATCGAGACAATCGGGGAGCCCGACCGCGTCGTAAACATGCTCGTCGGTGACACCCAACGAATTTGGCTGTACGCAGAAGCAGGATGGGCGGAACCACAGGCTATTCCGGGAGAAGTCCGGAAGTCGTTTGACCGCCTAAGGTCAGCTGGCTATACAGATCGACTAGTTGGAGAGTAGCCAGGTCATTCGTTGGGCGATTCGCTCACAAGTAGTGATTCGACTGCATGTCGGAGTGCGTCGCCTTCCGTACTAGGATCATCCGCTGCCAAGTCCAGCTGATACTGCCAGACTTCGATCTCGCCGATCGTTCCGAGTTGCCGCAGCGACGTACCACGATGAGAATGGCTCCGCGGATGAACCAGTAGGACGCGGTTCAATCCATATCTGACCCCGTACGTAACCACCTGATTGATCGCATCACGAGCCGATAGGCCCGAAACAGGGACGTTCTTGATCTCAATAGCTAGGACTACCCGTCCCGCGGCATCAACAACGACCACATCGGGCGTGGCTTTGGGTTCCCGATGCTCGAGGAAGAGACTAGTTGCACCGTCACCGTTACCATCTAAGACGCCAAATGGTAGGTCCGCCATTCTTTCCCGCAGAGTATTACGCACATACCCTTCGAATACATAGTTCATGTTGACTACGATCGAAGGGAGATTCACCTCGTTTCCTAGAGAATCCAATGAGACCCCCCGGTTAAGAATGACGCTGCGAGAAACTCCCAGAGCCGCACGGTAATACGCACGAAGATCAGGCGGCTGTTCTCGGCCCTGCACGAGGCGGTCCGACAGAAAGCCACGCTGCAAGTCCAACTCGACGTTCGAAAACAGGTCGAGGGAAGCGACTAGTCGCTGATGCAGGCGGCGTGAGCGATGCGGGACAGGGCCACTCGCATACTGCTGAATCAGCGTCCAGATAGCGTACTTGATGCATCGGTTCGCCGGAATGTCGGCGGTCCGATGAAAGTATGAAGTCGCTAACTTGTCATTGATTCCCCTCGCACGCAGACCTTTTAGCGTCTGTGTGAACAGCACACGGCCCCTTGGGAATGCCGAGACCTCCCTGCGTTGCTCGTACTCCCGCAGTAGCCCCCGCTCATCGATAGCCTGGAGACCGCGGATCAGCGCTCCCGCATAGAGGTCTGTGAGGTATGAAGCCCACGTGGGATGTGTCCAGTATCCGCGAAGATCGGGGATCACTACCGGCGGATGCTCGGAGATTTCAACAAGACGGTCCAGATTCCTGAGAGGGACCCGCGGACGAACCCTCACCACCACGGTCTCATTCAGCGGCACTAGGCCGATGAATCCTCTTGCCCTCAGCGTAAGCTGGCCGGCCTTCAAAGTTACTGCGAAAAAGTCACCCTCTTCCACATCCCGATTCAACCGCAAACGGCCATCGCCACCAAGAAGCGAACTCAGTGGAACATCTACCGGACCCTGCTCGACACAATCGAACACCTCGACTGGCCGGACCACTTGAGACGAATGGGAGAAATCCCCATGAGCGAGCCTATTCATTTCCTTGATCAGGCTTCTCGTCCGGAACAACGACGTCAACGGGCGGCAGATTCTCCGGAAATACTCGATCCCAAGAAGAAACAATGTCTCGATGCGTATCAGCATCAAATCTGAGTGCGCGCTCGAAGATGAACCGTAGCTGATACTTCCAGGCGGACCTCAGCGAATCTTCATCGACTACATCTACGAAGAACGTGTGCCCGATTGCAGCCTGCGGGAGGCGGGCAGCCAACCCATTCACCTTATCGAAGAAGCCAACGACTCTACGGGCGAGCGGCGCGTCGAGTCCATTGTCTGCGAGAATCCGCTCAAGGATGAAGCGGTCCGGATCCATGGCGATCTTTGCAAAACGCCGCTCGAACGCCGCGTCGACTTCATCGACCCCTTTGTCGAGGGGGTTCATCGTGGCAATGACGAAGATATTCCTCGGGATTGAGCGAATCTGACCTGACGCCAGAGTGAAGGGAAGCGTCCGCTTAGATTTCTCGATGTAGGTCAGAGCTTCGCCAAACACGCGACCTGGCTCACCCCGGCTGAGCTCATCGATTACCAATACATGCAGCTTCTCCGGTGCTTTTTCAGCGACGCGACAGAGTTCCATCAGGGTTCGATCAGCCAGTTCGAAGCCGCCGTCCTCAGTAGGACGAAAACCCTGAACAAAATCCTCGTACTGATACGACGGGTGAAACTGTACATAGCGGCTTCGGGATTCGTCGCCTTCAGTCAAGACCGTTGTGGCCTTCGCCGCGTACCAGCTCTTACTCGTGCCAGGAGGCCCGGTAAGGATCACGCCGCCGTACCTTGGAAGGAGAGAGATGATCTCCGCGACAATCGGGTCATTGCTCTCGATCTTTGGATCGTCAGGTCTGTTAGAGCCATGGTCCTTGGCAACTACGTCCGCTCCGACATTCAGCTCCTCGGCGGTGAGAGCGCGGACAGGACGGTCGCTTCGCCAGACGTTTGGCTGAGTCGGGGGGGTCATGCCTCATCGACCTCCGCTAGCTCAACGAGAAGCGAGCTAGCCACTTCGTCGGGAGCGTTATCGAACAACTTCCTAAAGTCTGCGCTTCTTGCTCCGTGGTTCAGGAAACCGAAGTCATCGAGGAATATGTCGATGCAATCCAAAATGCTTGGAGTGCTGCCGTCGACCGATAGAAAGCCGAAGTCTCGGTAGAGGAAGACCACCAGGTCAGCCACGTCTAGCGGCTCATCGTAGAGCAAGTATTCACGAGCGAGGCGGGCATGATCGTCTTTCAGATTGAACAACTGACCCGAGGTCGTAACGACTTGCTGCACCTGTCCTCGTATGGAAGACGGGGCGTAACTGCCGGCCAGATTGCGGTTCATCCAATAACGAGAGCGGTTCGCGCCACCCCGCTCCAAGAAGGGTCGAAAGTACGGCTTGTTGGGTGGACCACCCGGCACCGTCAGCAGAATTCCCAACTCTGACCAATCCGGCCGAAGCTGGTCGTTGCTATTTTTACTTACGGCGAGCTTGCGGAGGTGCAGGTAGGCGGGGAAGAACGGATGGATTCGACGGGCCTGCAACGCAGCGATCGCGCTCCGCACATCCTCGACAGCGAGGACGAACTTCCGCGAACCTTCTCCTCCGGCCGTCATACGGCGAGAGCCTAGTTGGTCATGAGCCGGCTGCTGCCGGCAGCCTAGCCATGACCGCGTTCTGCTCTACGGGCGAGGACCAGGTCGTTGATCCGCTGTGCCGCTTCTGCTGGGTCATCGTGCTCCCACACCACGACGAGGGCCCAGCCAGCTTCGGTCAGAGAACTTTGCGTGTCGGCGTCCCGCCGCCGGTTCCGGTCGATCTTCTCCCGCCACCACTCCGAGTTGGACTTGGATGCGCGCGAATGATCAGGGCAACCGTGCCAGAAGCAGCCGTGCACCTCCACAGCGACCTGAGCTCCGCGGAAAACGATGTCGCAAGTTCGTCTTAACGCCGGGATAGGGCGCACGTGGACTCGGTACCGACGTCCGAGGCGATATAGCTCTCGCCGTAACGCCATCTCCGGAGCAGTTTCGCGGCGGCGTTGCAGCTGCATTCGCCGTCGCGTCTGCTCCGGAGGTTCCTTCACGGGAAATCACATGGCCGCAGGAAGAAGATCATCGCGCTCAGCTGCGGCCTGCTCTCGCGCGACGGCATTCCGGAAATCCAGATCAAGCACAAGCTCGGCGGACTCTCCCGACATGGATACCGTCAGCGCCTCCGCCATACGACGGGCGAGCAGCGGCGGGACTGCATTACCGATCTGGCGGTACTTAGAGGTCAAATTCCCAATGAAACGGAAGTCGTCAGGGAACGATTGTATCCTCGCGCCCTCACGCGCAGTAAAAGCCCGGTCCTGGTTCGGGTGCGTATACGCGCCAGTAGTGACGTTACCGAATTGCGTGATGATGGTGTAGCTGGGCCTATTGCGATCGGGACGGGCGAACAGGTTGGTCCCATCCGTGCGACGAATCTTCGCGAACCGCTCAGGAAGTAGCTCCTGAGGAATTTCCCGCCAAGTTTGCCCCTCCGCTACATGCTTAATGAGGTCAAGGTGAACTTGGGGAAGTGGCGTCGCCTGGTGGTCAAAGAGCAAGTCCGACGACCCGCGAAGAGCTGCCTGGTATGCGGTCAGCGGAGCCTTTGTGTATCGACGCTCCTCGACCCCGCCGCCAGCCGATATCGCGGGAAGGTCACTAATTGCGTCCCACAACGTCAGGTGGCGTTCGAGGTGGGGGAACTTTTCAAGCCGACGCTTCTCCCACAATGCGATCGCATCCCTGCGCACTGCACCCATATGAGTCTGCTCAGGCCACTGAAAGACTTTTCCGACCCGGTTTCCGACAATCATCAGCCGACGCCGCAGTTGCGGCACACCGAAGTCGGCAGCTAAGACAATCTTATGCTGAATCTGGTATCCAAGAGACTCAAACTGATCGAATATACGTCGACCAAACTCACCTTTGTTGAACCAGAGCAAACCGGGAACGTTCTCCATAACGAACCACTCGGGACGCAGGTCACCGACGAGACGGGCGTACTGACGATAGAGCATATTCCGCGGATCGTCCTCGGATGCCCATGACCCACGCCTGCCCTGGGTGGAGAAACCTTGGCAGCTCGGGCCACCGATCATGACATCAACCTCGCCGAAGCCCGACTCGGCGAGGAGATCTTTACCAGAGACCTCGTGGACATCGGTGTTCAGAATGGTGGCGTCCGGGTGGTTGAACGCGTGTGTACGGCAGGCTTCCGCATCGAAGTCGAGACCAAGACGGACGTTGTAGCCAGCCTGCCGAAATCCCTCACTCAGGCCGCCCGCACCGCTGAAGAGGTCGATGACTCTGGGACCAGTCCCCGATGCCGTCACTGTCAACCGCCCTCCTGCGCCGTGCAAACTACAACGGTGTAAGACTACCGGGTTGGCGGCTTCTCGTCGAGCCGGCGCCCCCGCGCGGGAGAGTAAGGCGCGCCACCGACAGAACCGGCGGGTGGGATGCCGTCAGCGCGCAGGCGGGTGGACGGTAAGCTGCACCAGCGCTTGTCTTGGACGTGACCATCGCGGCCTACGCGTGCACCACTCGTCGCTGATACTGGCCTCCATGCAGCCGCGAGGTGTGGTTCGGCCCGGCGGATCACTCCCGGACGCTTGTCCCGGGGCGTTCCGAGGTCGCTGCCGAATCCGCCTGTATGAGATCAAGGCGCCGCCTCCGGCGGCGCGGGCCGGCTACGCCGGCACCGCTCGGCTCGCTCGCTCCTGCCTCCGGCCCGCTCGCGGCCGGCGGCACCAGCTATCCGGCCCAGACACGCCGAGGGGCGGCAGATCCCCACAGGGCTGATGGCAGGCTCAGCGCCGTGAGCTCCGAGGAACGCGCCGAGCACGTCCGCCATGCACGCCAGCGACTCGCAGTCCTACACAGTCTCGCTCTCGGGCTCGACAACGCACGAGCCGTCTCCGACACCCTCATGGCGTCCGAGAACCGGGCCGCCGCGCTCATCGCTCTCCAGGAGCTGCTGGGCGTCGACGACACGGGCGCCCGCGCCATCGCCGAGCTGCAATGGGCACGGCTCACCAAGGACACCCGCCCGCATGTGACGCAGGAGATCGAGGAAATCGAAGCCGAAATCCGAGGGCTCGAAGGCTGACGTGGGCTCCGCCCACACCCGACACCGCTCGGAGACCAGGGGAGTGCCGGTCTCCTCACGGCGCGCCGCGACGGCTACCGGACCGAGGGGCGGGCCACAAGGCGGGACAGCGTGCCTTGCAGCCCACCCCTCGCCCCGGCAGGGTGGAACCCGCGCCGCGAGGAGACCAGCACAGCAGCAGGCCGGGCCATTCGTGGGCCATTCACCCCGGTCAACCACGGTCAATCCGGGCCACCCCAGACCGGACCGCGGCCGAGGTCAGAGCCCCTACGTCGGGCCGACACCTTGCTTCCCAAGCTGAATACGCGGGTTCGATTCCCGTCATCCGCTCTCGCACGAAGGCCCAGGTCAGCGGGTGTCCACCCCGGACCTGGGCCTTCGTCGTCCCCGGCCCGGACTGACCACGGCACCGGTCCCCGGGCCACGCTCGACCCCGCCGGTTCCCGGTCGGGATCGTCCGCGGGGCGCTCCTGCGGTGACGACCCGGCCGTCCTGACCGCCCCGCTCGTCATCGGGGTCGGGACGGCGTGACGCGCCGGCGGAATGCGGTGTCCCGGGCCCGTCGGGACGGGCACGATGCGGGGATGCCGAAGGTGCGCCCCTACTCCGCCGAGGACCGCGAGGCCGTGGTCGCGCTGTCGCTGCGGGCGTGGGAACCGGTGTTCGCGTCGATGCAGCGGGTGCTGGCCGGGTCGGGGGTGTACGAGGCCTTCTACCCGGACTGGCGGCGGGCGCAGGCCGAGGCGGTCGCGCGGGCGTGCGCCGAGCTGGAGGCCTGGGTGGCCGAGGTCGACGGCCGGGTCGCCGGGTTCGTCGCGCTGCACTCGCTCGACGCGACGACCGGGGAGATCCACATGGTCGCCGTCGATCCCGCGCTGCAGCGGCACGGCGTCGGGCGGGCCCTCACCGAGCAGGCGACGACCCGGCTGCGCGAGCGGGGCAGCAGCATCGCGATGGTCGAGACGGGCGGGGACCCGGGGCACGCGCCCGCCCGGGCGCTGTACGAGCACTGCGGCTACACGCCGCTGCCCTCGGTGCGGTACTTCCGCACCCTGTGAGGCAGCAGCACGACGGGGTCGCCGGCGGAGCCCCGGCGGGGCGTCGCCTGCGGCCCGTGGACCTCGCGCGCGCCGCGGGCATCTCGACGCAGCAGGTCCGCAACCACGAGGACGCCGGGGTGCTGCCGCCGGTCCCGCGCACCGCGTCGGGTTACCGGGCCTACGACGAGAGCCACCTCCGGGCGCTGCTCGCGTACCGGGCGCTCGCCGCGGGCCACGGCTCCCCGACCGCGACGGCCGTGATGCTCGCGGTGCACGCCGGCGACACCGCCCGGGCGTTCCGGCTGCTCGACGAGAGCCACGCGGGCCTGCACACCCAGCGGCTGGCGACGGACGAGGCCGCCGCCGCGCTGGAGGCGCTCGCCGGCGCGGAGCCGCAGGCCCCGCCGGGTCCGCCGCTGTCCGTCGGTGAGCTCGCCCACCGGCTCGGGGTGCGGCCGTCGGCGCTGCGGGTGTGGGAGGCCGCGGGGCTGCTCGCGCCGCAGCGGGAGCGGATCGGACGCGCCCGCCGGTACGGGGCGGCCGACATCCGCGACGCGCAGATCGTCCGGCTGCTCCGGCAGGGGCACTACCCGTTCGCGCGGATCCGGCCCGTGCTCGACGGGTTGCACCGGACCGGCGGACCGGAGGCGTTGCGCGCCGCCGTGGCCGAACGACGGGCCGCGCACGACGCCCGGGCCCGCGCCATGCTCCGCGGCGCCGCCCGCCTCCACGACTACCTGGAGCTGCGCGACGGGTGCGGCGCGAGGCGGGCCGGCGACCGATGAGTTCCCGTGCGCCGGGCGGTCGGAGGAGGGACACCAGCGCAGGAGAGGACGGGCACCCATGCGCGAGATCGTGGTCTCCGAGTTCGTGACGCTCGACGGCGTGATGGAGGCACCGGGCGGCGAGCCGACGCACCCGCACACCGACTGGGTTTCCGGGTACGCCACGCCCGAGCTCTTCGCGTTCAAGTACCGGGAGGTCGTCGAGGCCGGCGGGCTGCTGCTCGGCCGCACGACCTACGAGAGCTTCGTGGGCGCCTGGCCGCGGCGCGAGGGGGACTTCGCCGACCGGATGACGGTGCTGCCCAAGTACGTCGCCACCTCGCGCCCCGAGGAGCTGACCTGGAACGCGCGCCCGCTGATGGGCGACGTCGTCGACGCCGTGACCGACCTCAAGAAGGGCGACGGCGGTCCGCTGCTGGTCAACGGCAGCGCCACGCTCGTGCGCACCCTGCTCGCCGCCGGGCTGGTCGACGAGCTGCGGCTGCAGGTCTTCCCGGTGGCGATCGGCGGCGGCCTGCGCTTCTGGCCGGAGGACCGGGGCAAGGTGGCACTGCACCTGGTCGACGTGAACCGCCACGGCGACACGCTGCTCCAGACCTACCGCGCCTGACGGGCGTCCCGTTCGCCCACCGGCCTCAGCCGCCCTCCGCCGAGGAGACGGATCTCAGGCCGGGGTGTTCGCCGCGAGGAACTCGGCGACCGCCTTCTGCGCCATGGGGATGCTGTCGGGGTCCTTCCAGGTCTCCAGCAGCGAGGCGTTCGGGGCGAGCCGGGCCAGGGTGCGCGAGGCGGCCTGCGGGTGGAACTCGTCGTCGCCCATGAGCACGAGGATCGGGTTCCGGAAGCCCTCGACGTCGGCGTCCGAGACGCTCCACAGCACGGCGTCGCCGCCGTAGAGGTTGTCCCGGAAGCCGGCGAGGTCCTCCTCGGGCACCCCGCGCTCCCGGCCCCAGCCCTCGACCATCTCGTGGAACCGCTCCCGGTTGTCGGCGAGGCCGATGGGCTGCAGCGCGACGGCGGCCGCGATCCGGTCCGGCGCGGTCCGCAGCAGGTTCGCGATGAAGGCGCCGCCGATGCACATGCCCAGCACGTGCGCCCGCTCGACGCCCGCGTGGTCGAGCACGGCGAGCTGGTCCGCGGTGTAGGTGTCCCAGCCGTCCGCGCCGGAGATCGGGGCGGAGGAGCCCCCGCCGGCGTTGCGCTGGTCCATCGCGAGGACCCGGTAGAGCGGCGCGAGCTCGTCGATCGGGTTCCACGGGGCACGCTGCCAGGCGTCGATCGTCGACCGCAGCCCGCCGGGGGCCAGCAGGAGCACGGGGAAGCCGGAGCCGTGCTCCTCGTAGTGCAGCGTGGCGCCCTCGCGGGTGAAGGTCGGCATCGGTGCTCCTCTCGGCGCTTCTAGCGGACGTGCCGGCGACGACGATGCCCGGTCACCTGCGTCGGCGCATTCGCGAGGGCCACCACGCCGGCGACGGCGACGACGAGCCCCGCCGCGAACGGGATGACCCAGCCGTGCCGGATCGGGTCGCCGAGCAGCACGATCCCCACCAGGCCGGGCGCGATCACCTCGGTCACCGAGAACACCGCCGTGACGCCGGCCAGGTTGCCGATCGCCAGCGCCCGCGAGTAGCAGGTGATCCCGACCACCCAGTACAGCCCGATGAGGTAGGTCGCCGGCTGCCCGGCGAGCTGGCCGACGTCGAACGCGGCGTCGGGCGAGACGTGCACGGCGCGGACCGCCAGCGAGGTCCCGCCGAAGCCCAGCCCCGCGATCAACGCCAGGGGCCAGGCCGCGGTCAGCCGCCACACCGCGATCGCCGCGACGGCCAGCGCCGCGAGCGCCGAGGCCAGCACGACGATCGCGGTGCCGGAGAACTCCGCCGGCCCCTCCCCGCCCGCGCTCGCCGCGACCACGCCGAGCCCGAGGACACAGGCCCCGACACCCAGCCGGTCCATGACCCGCAGCCGGACGCCGTAGATCCCCCACGTCGCGACGGCCGTCAGGGCGATGGACAGGCCGAGCGCGGCCTGGACCGCGAAGACCGGCAGGTGGCGCAGCGCCACCACCGTGCAGATCCAGCCGAGCCCGTCGACCACCAGGCCGGCCACGTACAGCGGGCGCAGGGCCAGGTGGGTACGGGAGGTGGTCTGCTGCGCCGCCGCGGACTGCAGCAGCCCCGCGCCGGTGTTCAGGACGGTCGCGCAGAACGCGAACAGCAGGCCGGTCAGCACGGGTGAACGCCTCGGGCCACCTCACCACCGTGGCACGGCGGCGGCCGGCCGGCAGCTCACGCCCGGGTGCGGTCCGCCTCGGCGGCCCCGCGCGGGACCGGGACCTCGAAGAACCCGCTCATCAGGCCGCCCGGGACCGGGGCCTCCTCGTAGCGCGAGGCGCGGACCTCCTGCAGGCGCGCCCGCGGCTTCTCGGACAGGTGCACGAACAGCAGCACGAACGCGGTACCGACCAGCGCGGGGATCCCGATCAGCAGCATCGGCCACCCGAACGCGAGATACGCGACGACCACCGCCGCGGCCTCGAGACCGATCACCAACCCTGCCAGCCGACCCACCGCGGGTCCCTCCTCGCACTCGTTCCGTGTCCGGCGCCGCCCCGTCCGTGGCGCCGCACCCGACTATCGGCCGCGGGCGCGGGGACGTCACGCCGAGTACGGGAGCCGAGACGCAACCGAGACCCGGATCGGGTGACGGTCCACCCACAGGACGCCCTCCGGCCCTCGTCTCGACACGAAACCGCAACGTCGGCGGGGCTCCGTCGCCGCGGACGGCCCTCGGGAGCGTGGCGTGACGACCGCTCGGCAACGCGTTGTGGAGCCATAACGGGTCCAGGCAATGCCCGGGAAGGCGTTGTGGAGCCATGACGCGCAGGGACAGCGCCGGTGCCGGGCGTGCGGCGGTGCTGCGTGCGGTGTCAGACGGTCGAGGTGGCAGTGGCCGGCGCGCTGGGCGCCGGGGCGGGGACGACGCTGCTGGCCGGGGAACCGTCGGTCGAGGAAGGCGGGGAGGAGTCGGGACCGGCAGCCGTGCCTCCGCCGGCGCCGGTCCCCGTGCCCGCCCCCGTGTCGGTGCCCGTCCCACCACCCGTGCCGGTTCCGGTCCCCCCGGTTCCGGTTCCGCCGGTTCCGGTTCCCCCGGTCCCGGTGCCGCCGGTTCCGGCATCCCCGCCACCCGTGCCGCCGCCGGTGTCGCCGGTCGACGGGGTCGGGCCCGACGGCTCCGGGGCGACGGGACCGGGAGCGGCGGGACCGGGGGCCGCGGGGCCCGGGACGGCAGGACCGGGGGCTGCGGGACCTGGGGCCGCAGGGACGGGGGCTGCCGGGACCCCACCGCCCCCGGCCGGCGGCCGGGCGCTGCCGACGGCGGGAGGCGTGGCCCGTCCGGTGTTCGCGTTCCCGCCGGCCGACCCCCCGGAGCCGGTCTGCCCGGGCGCTCGGCCCGCCGTCGTCGGGTCGGGGACGAAGGAGGCCGTGGTGGGGTCCGCGGCCGGCGCGCCCGAGGTGGGCACGTTCATCCCGCCGACCCCGCTGCTCACCGCCGGCGCCGCCGAGGGCCAGAACACCGCCGCCAGCACCACGCCCGCAGCCGCGAGCCCGCCGCCCACGCCGACGAGCAGGCCGACCGGGAGGCGGCGCCGGCCGTCGGGCTCCGGGTCGTACTCCCAGTCGGGGTCGCCGGGGACGGAGGCCGGGATCGCGGGACGCGGCGGAGGACCCGCCGGACCCCACCCACCGGTCGCCCGGACGGGGCCGGTGGTGCGCAGCGGGCCGGTCGTGTCGGCGCCGGGGAGGGGACCGATCGCGGCCGTCGCGCCGATCAGGGCGGGCAGCGAGCCCGAGGTCGAGACGGTGGGCGGAGCAGCCGGGGGGACGGCGCCCGCGCCACCGGTCGGGGTGGTGGGCCCACCGGGGACCGGGGCCAGCGCCACCGCCGGCCAGGACGCCGTGGGCCGCGGGGAGACGGCGAGGGCGGCCCCCTTCGCGATCGCGTTCTTGGGGTCGGTGTCGACGGCGACGGGCCGGCCGAGCTCCTGCGACACGAGCTGCCCGACGAGCGGCACCCGGGAGGACCCGCCGACGAGCAGCACGGCGTCGAGCGCGGCGGGCTCCAGCCCGGCGGAGGCGACGGCCCGGCGCAGTGCCTCGACGGTCTCCTCGACCCGGTCCCGGATGGCCTCCTCGAACTCGCTGCGGTGCAGCCGCACGGAGCCGCGGTGCCCGGGCAGCAGGACCGGGATCGACGCCTCGGTGTCCGCCGACAGCGCCTCCTTGGCCTCGGTGCACTCGCGGCGCAGCCGGGCGACCGCCGCGAGCACGGCCGGATCGGCGTCGTCGAGCTCCTCGAAGGCGCCCGGCACCCCGGCGACGACGTGGTCGAACACCACCTGGTCGAAGTCGACCCCGCCGAGCCGCTCGATCCCCTCCGGCCTGCCCTGCAGGGCGAAGTGCGAGCGGTCGGTCTTGCGGACGACGGCGGCGTCGAAGGTGCCGCCGCCCAGGTCGTAGACGGCGATGGTGGAGCCCGCCGCCACCCGCTCGCCGGCGGCGTAGTGCAGGGCGGCGGCCTGCGGCTCGGCCAGGAAGGTCACGGTGAGGTCCTGCTCGTGCAGGGCCTCGGCCATCCGCTCCAGCTTGTGCGAGCCCCAGGACGCGGGATGGGTGACGGCGATCCGCTCGGCGGGGCCGCCCTCGCGGTCGGCGACCTGGTCAACGATCCAGCGGACCAGCCGGGCGCACAGCTCCTCGGGGGCCCAGGTCCGGCCGCCGACGACGATCGGCGTCGGGTCCCCCACCCGCCGCTTGAACTCGCGCACCACCCGGTCCGGGTCGGTCACCGCGCGGCGCTCGGCGGCGTCGCCGACCAGCACCTCCTCGTCCGGGCCCAGGAAGAGGACGGAGGGCACGTCCGTCCGGCGGCCGGAGAGCGCGACCATCTCCGGCGCGACCCAGTGCTCGCCCGCGGACCGGCACACGGCCGCCGCGCTGTACGTCGTCCCCAGGTCGATGCCGAGCTGGTAGCCCATCGTCGTTCCCCCCGCCGAACCGGCAGCTCTGCCCCCGGCACGCCCCCGCGCGCCTGTGACGCCATCGCGCCGGGGAGCCGCGTCGTTATCGTCCCGGATCCCCTCCTGACACGATCGGGTGATGCCGGGGGTGCCGGTCCCCGTCGAGCCCCTAACGGCCCCGCCCCCGATCCCCTATGCCACCCGGTGGGAACCGTGTGCGATCCCCGATGGCGGGCCGGCCCCGCGCTCCTACCTTTCGGATCAACGCCGGCCGGGGTCGCCCGGGGCGACACCGACACACGATCCACGGAGACGATCCCCATGACGCTTCTCGAGTTCCTCCTCAAGCTCCTCGGCAACGACGAGGAGTCCCTGGAGCTCCAGCAGGACTTCCGCGACCACCCGTACGAGACGCTGCGCGAGGCCGGCCTCGAGGACCTGACCGCCGAGGACGTGCACGACGCCCTCGTGCTGATCCAGGACAACGACACCGCGTCCTTCGACCGCAACTACGACACCGGCAGCAACCACCTGGTCGCGGCCGCGGCGGCCCCGCACCACGGCGGCGGGCACCACGAGGGTGACCACGACGGCCACAGGGGCGCGGTCGAGTACATCAACAAGTACGTCACCAACAACTACGTCGACGACAACGACACCATCGTCGACAACTCGGTGAACCAGAAGATCGACACGGACGGCGGCGACTTCGACCAGGACATCGACATCGACGCCGTGACCGCCTCGGGCGAGGGCGCGGTGGCCGCCGGCGGCGACATCGAGGACTCGGTCGTCACCACGGGCGACGACAACATCGTCGGCGACGACAACAACGTGGTGAACGGCGACAACAACACCACGGCCTTCGGCTCGGGCAACGCCAACAGCGCCTCCTTCGAGGACGTGTCGGTCAGCGAGGGCGGGGCGCTCTCGGTCGGCGGCAACGCGACCGGCGACTACGACGTCTCCGACTCCTACAACTCGGTCAGCAACGAGACCAACACCTCGGTCGAGGTCGAGGACTCCTACAACCAGGACAACGACGTCTCCTTCTCGCAGGAGTCGGAGTCCTACTCGGAGACCAACACCACGGTCGACAGCGAGACCAACGTGCTGAGCGGCAACGAGGTCGACGTCGAGGTCAGCTGATCTCCGCTCCCCCTCCCCTCACGACCTCACGACCTTCACGGAGACGACCGACATGGCTACCCCCCAGACCCTCATCGAGCTGATCCTCCAGCTGCTCAAGGACCCGGAGGCCGCCGAGGCCTTCCGGGAGGACCCCGAGGCCTTCATCGAGGGCTGCGGCCTCACCGAGTTCACCGCCGAGGACGTGCACGACGCGGCGCTCCTCATCCAGGACAACGACGACTCGGACTTCGAGCGGAACCACAACACCGGCGGCAACCACCACCACACCCCGCCGCCGCCCCCGCACCGGGAGCCGCACGAGTCCGACCACGAGCACGCGGTCAAGTACCTGAACACCTACGTCACCAACAACTGGATCGACGACCGCGACACCATCGTCGACAACTCGATCAACCAGGTCATCGACACCGGCGGCGGCGACTTCGACCAGGAGATCGACATCGACGCCGTCACGGCGTCGGGCGACGGCGCCGTGGCCGCCGGCGGCGACATCGAGGACTCCACGATCACCACCGGCAACGGCAACGTCGTGGGTGACGGCAACGACGTGGTCGACGGCGACGGCAACACCACCGCCTTCGGCTCCGGCGACGCCAACAGCGCCTCCTTCGAGGACGTCTCGGTCGACGAGGGCGGGGCGCTCTCGGTCGGCGGCTCGGCCTCCGGCAACTACGACGTCGACAACTCGGGCAACGAGTACTCGACCGAGACCAACAACTCGACCGAGATCGAGGACTCGTACAACCTGGACAACGACTTCGAGTCCAGCGTCTCGAACGAGACCACCACGATCGACGACACCGACGTCGACACCGAGACCAACATCGGCAGCGGCAACGACGTGACGGTCACCGCCTGACACGCCTCCCGCGTGGCCGGACGCCCCGACACCCTCACCCGAGGGTGTCGGGCCCTTCGTCGTGGACGCGGTTCCAGTGCAGGCAGAATGTGACGGGCAGGTGTCCCGACGGCCGGGACCGGGAAGGACGACGATTCGGTGGCGGTACCGGCAGCGGTCCAGCTGGTCGACCTGGCGCTCAAGGCCACGACGGCCTACGAGCGACCCGACCTCGCCGTCCGGCTGCAGGCGACCCGCGCCCGGCTGGCCGACCCGAACGTGCGGGTGCTGATCGTCGGGGAGTTCAAGCAGGGCAAGAGCCAGCTGGTGAACGCGCTGGTCAACGCCCCTGTCTGCCCGGTCGACGACGACATCTCCACCGCCGTGCCCACCGAGGTCCGGTTCGGCGAGACCACCACCGTGACGCTGGTGAAGGTGCCGCCGGGCGCCTCGGAGGGCGCCGAGCCCGTCGAGGAGCGGACGGTGGTGGAGACCTCCCGGCTCGCCGAGTTCGTGTCCGAGGCGGGCAACCCGGAGAACCGCGCCGGCCTGCACCACGCCGAGGTCACGCTGCCGCGCAAGCTGCTCCAGAGCGGCCTGGTGCTCGTCGACACGCCTGGCGTGGGCGGGCTGGGCTCCGCGCACGGCGCCGCGACGATGGCGGCCCTGCCGACCGCCGACGCCGTCGTCCTCGTGTCCGACGCCGCGCAGGAGTACACCGCGCCCGAGATCGACTTCCTGCGCTCGGCGATGGGCCTGTGTCCCAACGTCGGGTGCGTGGTCACCAAGACCGACCTCTACCCGCACTGGCGCAAGATCGTCGAGCTGGACAAGGGCCACCTGCAGAAGGCCGGCGTGGAGGCGGAGATCTACCCCGTCTCGTCGGCGCTGCGGCTCGCGGGCGCCGAGACCGGCGACGCCGAGCTCATGAGCGAGTCCGGGTTCGCGCCGCTGGTCGGGTTCCTGCTGCGCAAGGTCGTCGCCCGGGCGGACGACCTCGACCGCCGCTCCACCAGTCAGGACGTGCGGGCCGTCACCGAGCAGCTCTCCGCGCAGTTCACCGCCGAGCTCGCCGCGCTGGAGGACCCGGGCAAGGCCGAGGCGCTGGTGGAGGAGCTCACCCGGGCCAAGGCGCGGGCGGACGACCTGCGGCAGCGCTCGGCGCGCTGGCAGATCACCCTGAACGACGGTGTCGCCGACCTGATCTCCGACATCGAGTACGACCTGCGGGACCGGCTCCGCTCGGTCACCCGCGAGGCCGAGCAGCTGCTCGACGACGCCGACCCCGCCGACATCTGGGACCAGTTCGCGCAGTGGTTCCACCAGCAGGTGAGCCAGGCGACCTCGGCCAACTACGTCTGGACCGCGCAGCGCGCCCGCTGGCTCGCCGAGCAGGTCTCCGAGCACTTCGCCGAGGGCGCCGACGCCGCGCTCCTCGACATCCAGATCGACGGGAGCCGGCTGGGCGGGTCGGTGCAGGCGCTGGAGCAGCCGGAGGGCGAGAAGTTCGGGATCGGGCAGAAGCTGTTCGTCGGCATGCGGGGCGGGTACGGCGGCCTGCTGATGATCGGGCTCGCGACGAGCTTCGCGGGCCTGGCCCTGCTCAACCCGTTCTCCATCGCCGCGGGTCTGTTGTTCGGCGGGAAGACCGTGCGGGACGAGCGCAAGCGGCTCCGCGAGCGGCGTCGCGCCGAGGCGAAGGCGGCGGTGCGCCGGCACATCGACGAGGTGACCTTCCAGGTCGGCAAGGACTCCCGGGACACCCTGCGGCGCGCCCAGCGGCAGCTGCGGGACCACTTCACCGTGCTCGCCGAGGAGCTCTCGGTGTCGCTGGCGACCTCGGTGGCCGCGGCGCAGAACGCGGTGAACACGGACGTGTCGCAGCGGCAGAAGCGGATCGACGACCTCAAGGCCGAGATCGCGCGGGTGGAGGCCCTCGCGAAGCGGGCCCGGGCCCTGGTGGACGAGAAGTGACCGAGCACTCCACGCTCCGCACCCCGGCCCGGCCGGTGGGCCTGGGCGCCGAGGTCCGCACCCTGCTGCGGCGCGCCCTCGACACCTACGCCGACAGCCCGCAGGCCGTCGGCTGGCTGCACCACCACCTGGCCCGGTTCGAGGAGCCGCTGCGGGTGGCCATCGCCGGCAAGGTCAAGGCGGGCAAGTCCACCCTGCTCAACGCCCTGGTCGGCGAGGAGATCGCGCCGACGGACGCGGGCGAGTGCACCCGGGTCGTCACCTGGTACCAGGACGCGCCGGCCCCGCGGGTGCAGCTGTTCCCGCGCGGGGGCGCGCCGCGGCAGCTCACGATCGCCCGGTCGCAGGGCGCCCTGCAGCTCGACCTCGGCGGGCTGCCGGCCGAGCAGGTGGACCGGCTCGTCGTCGACTGGCCGTCGCAGTACCTGCGCACGACCACACTGGTCGACACCCCCGGCATCGCCTCGCTGTCGGCCGACGCGGCCGCGCGGGCCGGCGCCTTCCTCGCGCCGGACGACTCGCCCTCGCAGGCCGACGCCGTCGTCTACCTGATGCGGCACCTGCACAGCACGGACGTGCGGTTCCTCGAGTCCTTCCTGGACCGCGGGGTCGCGCGGGCGACCCCGGTGAACACGATCGCGGTGCTGTCCCGGGCGGACGAGATCGGCGTCGGGCGGCTCGACGCGCTCACCTCGGCCCGCCGCATCGCCCGCCGGTACCGCTCGGACGCGAAGATCCGCGGGCTCTGCCAGACCGTCGTGGCCGTGGCCGGCCTTCTCGCGCAGACCGGCCGCACCATGCGGCAGGACGAGTACGCCGCGCTCGCCACCCTCGCCGGCATGCCGCGGGCGGAGATCGACGCCCTCCTGCTCTCGGCGGACCGCTTCGCCAACCGGGAGGTGGAGGGCGCGCCGGCACCGGAGGTGCGGGCGCGCCTGGTGGAGCGGTTCGGGCTCTTCGGCGTCCGGCTCGGCACGACCCTCATCCGCCAGGGCACGACCGACCCGTCGGCGCTGGCCGCGGAGCTGGTGCGGCGCAGCGGGCTGGAGGAGCTGCGCTCGGTGCTCGCCACGCAGTTCGCCGAGCGGCGCGAGCTGCTCAAGGCCCGGTCCGCGCTGCTCGCCGTCGAGCTGGTGCTGCAGCGCGAGCCGCGGCCCACCGCGCAGCCCCTGGCCGCGGAGATGGAGCGGATCCTCGCGGGCGCCCACGAGTTCGTCGAGCTCCGGATGCTGTCGGCGCTGCGGGCCGGTGCCGTCACCTTCCCCGCCGACGCCCTCGACGACGCCGAACGCCTCCTCGGTGGGGACGGCAGCGGCGTCGCGGCCCGGCTCGGCCTCGATCCCGCCGCGGCTCCGGAGGAGCTGCGCGCGGCCGCGCTCGACGCCGTCGTCCGCTGGCAGCGGCGGGCGGAGAGCCCGCTCGCGAGCCGGGCGACCGCCGACGCCGCGCGGGTCGTGGTGCGCAGCTGCGAGGGGATGCTGGCGCGGCTGCACTGATCCCGCCCCAGCTCGATCCCGCCCCAGCTCGATCCCGCCCCAGCTCGATCCGGCCCGGGCCCATCCCGCTCGGGCCGATCCCGTTCGGCCGGTTCGCTAGCCGACGATCCGCTTGAGCTGCGCGAACAGCTCGCCGCGGCTCGTCGACCCCAGACGCTGGCGCATCCGGGCCACGTGGTGCTCCACGGTCTTGGCCGAGATGAACAGCTTCTCGCCGATCTGCTTGTAGGTCAGGCCCTCCAGCACCAGCGCGGCGACCTCGCGCTCGCGGTCGGAGAGCTGGCCGTCGGCGGGCTCCTCCTCGGCGGGCACCGCCGCCGGCTCCGGCCGCGGCTCCGGTGACGAGGGCGCGGGCCGTGCGGCAGCCGGCGGCGTCTGCTGGCCCTGCAGCGCCCGGGCACAGGTGAGCAGTGCGCTCATCGCCTTGCGGTCGTCCGTGCGGATGGCCGCCTGGCCGGCCAGCTTGCCGCCGTCCCACGACAGGCCCACGGCGTGCAGGCCCCGCGCGGCCGCCTCCACCGCCGCCGGGTCCACCCGCGAGTCGAGCAGCGCCACCCAGTGCGGCGCCGCGACCGCCATGGCCTGCGCGAACCGGCTGCCGCAGGCCGCGCCCTGCAGGGCCGCGGCGTGCGCGGCCGCGTCCTCGCGGTCCTCGGCCAGGATCGCGGCGTGCAGCCGGGCCCAGTGCAGCGGCGCCGCCCACAGCGGGGGGCTGGCCAGGCGGTCCAGCAGCGCCTCGGCCTCGTCGAGGTGCGGGCGGACCCAGCTCGGCTCGCGCAGCCGGGTCGCGGCGATCGCGAGCTCGCCCAGCGGCCGGAGCACGAAGAGGTCCACGGGGTGGCGCACGATCGCCTCCCGGGCCCGGCCCCACAGCGGCATGAGCGAGGCGAGATCACCCGCCCGGCGGGCCAGGGCGACCTCGAGCGCGGAGGCGAGCAGCTCGTCGCGGGGTTCGAGCTCCTCGTGGCCGACGGCGTCGAGGTGCGTGCGCGCGGCTCCGAAGGCCCCGCGGTCGAGCGCGATCCAGCCGAGCAGCAGCCGGTGCCGGGCCGCGGCGGCCGGACCGCCGAGCCGGACGGCGACGGCCCGCTCCAGGACCGACCGTGCGACCTCGAACTCCCCGGTCTGGACCGCGACCAGCGCGGCGAGGGCCGCCGGGGTGTCCGGGAGCAGCGCGGCGCGGGTGGAGGACTCCAGCAGCGCGGCGGCGCGGGCGAGCTGGGAGAGCGCCCGGGTCGGCGAGCCGGTGACCGAGTCGAGCACGCCCTGCGCGGTGAGCTCCTCGGCCCCGGCCAGCAGCGTCGGCGGTCGCGCGGGTCCCCCGGGGGCCGGGGCGCCGCCGAAGCCGGGCGGCGCCCCGAGAACGGCACCGGCGGAGGTCGGCGGGTCGCCCGGGACGGGGGGCGGGGCCGGGGTACGGAGCGCGGTCCGGGCCTCCTCCAGCGCGCCCGTGCCGACCAGGGCGGGGACCCCGAGGGCGAGCGGGGCGCCCGCCCCGGCCATCCAGCGGTACAGCTCGGCGCTGCGGGCGAGCATGCCGCGGTGGGCGAGGACCGCGGCGGCCACCGTGCCGGCGCGCAGGGCGTCGTCGACGTCGACCCGGTCCGGTGCGGACAGCACCTGGTCGGCCTCGGCGAGGTCGTCGTCGAGCGCGGCGGCGCGGATCGCGGCCGCGGCGCGGCGGGCGGCCAGCGGCAGCGCGGGCGCCCCCGCCGCGACGGCCGCGGCGTAGAAGGGCCCCGCGTCCTCGTCCGCCGCCGTGCGGGCGAGCTCGTCGCCGGCGGCGGTGAAGACCTCCGCGGAGCGGGTGCCGGTGGCGCCGGTGCCCAGCATGCCGCGCGCGGCGGTCAGCACGCTCCCGCCCCGGTCCAGCTCGATCTCGGCGAGGGTGCGGCGGATCTCCAGCCGCCGCGCCTCGGGGACGGCGCGCAGGATCGCGGTGGCCACGAGCGGGGCGGGCCCGCCGGACGGGGTGAACACGGCCGCGGCCCGGGCCTCCTCCACCAGCTCGTCGACCTCGTCGATCCCGCCGCCCGCGGAGTCCAGCAGGCCGAGCAGGGGGACCAGCACCTCGGCGTCGAGCGGGGCGCCCAGGGCGACCGCGACGGCCAGCTCGCGCACCCGGGCGTCGAGCGCCCAGAGCCGGTGCCCGAGCTGGTCGAGCAGGCCCGTCGGCACCGGCACCCGCAGGGAGCCGGGCGGGGCGTCGCGCAGCAGCCGGGTGCGGTTCTGCGGCCCGATCCGCTCGACGATCTCGGCGAGCATCCGGTCGACGAGCGCGGGCAGTCCCGCGGTCCTGGTGTGGACGTGCTCCACCAGCGGCTCCGCGGCGGGACCGCCGAGCAGCCGCGCGGCGCGGGCCGCGACGCCGGCGCGGTCGAGCGTGCCCAGGACCAGCGGCGGCCGCTGGGTGCTGAGCGCGGCGCCGAGGGCGGCCAGCTGCGGGCTGCGGGGCCACGTGCGCCGGGCGACGACGAGCCGCGCACCGGGCCGGGCCGCACGCTCGCACAGGCGGTCCAGCGCGTCCTCGGGGAGGTCGTGGGCGTCGTCGACGACGAGCGGACCGTCCGCCGGTCCGTCCTCGACGGACGTGGTGACCGTGGTGGACCAGGCCGCCGCGACCGCACGCAGGGTCGTGGTCTTGCCGGCCCCGGCGGGCCCGACGACGTCGCAGACCAGGCCCGCGCCCGGGTCCACGGCGATCGCGCGGACCAGCCTGCGTGCCGCGGGCGCGCCGGCCAGCGCCTCGCCCGGGTCCGGTTCGGACACTCTCCACCCCCCTGACGGCCCCCCGACCGTGCGACGCTCGAGAGTATCGATCCGCGGGGGCGCAGCGGTGCGCCGCCGCATCGGCGCAGCCACGACCCCCCGATCGGGTGAGGTGAGCTCTCAGGTTCGACCCGGCCGCACGCTCCTGTGTGGAGCGCTCCCGCCGGCGCGCCCCCGGGCGCGTCCGGGCGCCGAGATCGCGGCGGATCGATCCACCGGGCGCCCCTAGTGCGGGGGGCCGACCGGGTCGACGGCGGTGTTCACGGGGGCGCCGGAGGTGCCGAGGAGGTCCTGCCAGGCCGGGTGGTCGACGGTGTCGGGCACCGCCTCGACGGAGCGGTGCGTCGCGAGGATCCGGACGGCCCGCGCGGCGTCCGACCCCGCCTCCGCGGTGCGGTCGACGGTGCGGGCGAGCACCGGCCAGGACTCGCCGCCGAGGATGCCGTTCGGCTCCTCGGCCGCCGTGAGCTGCTGGAACTCGGTGACCGCGGCGGCCGTGGCCGGGGTGTAGCGGCCGTCGGCCTTCGTGCGGATCCCGGCGTCGCGCAGCAGGTACTGCGCGGCCAGGACGGCGTCGCCGGTGTCGCCCGGGCGCAGCAGCGGCCAGCTCGCCTTGTGCGTCTCCGCCTCCTCGACCCGGCGGCCGAGCACGTCGGCCACCTCGCTGCGCAGCCGCGGGAGCATCCCGTAGAGCCGGTCGCCGGGGCAGATCGTGTTCTTGAAGTCGCGGTGCCCGTACAGCTCGGTCGGCGCGATCCCGTACTGGCTGCAGATGTGGGCGCAGGTGGTGCGCAGCGCGTCCCAGAGCGCGCCGGGCGGGTCCTGGTCGATGTAGGTGCCCTCGTTCTCGATCCCCACCGCCACGACGTTCTGCCCCGTGCAGTGCGCGCCCTCGACCTGGCGCTGCCCGATCCGCAGCACCTCGAGCGAGCGGTGCCGGCCCTCGAGCACGAAGCCGCCGCGGCTGATCGTGAAGTGCTGCCCGGTGTCGAGCCAGCCGCGACCGTCCATGTGGAAGTTCTGGATGGCGCGGGCGACCCGGTCGGCGGCCGCGCGGCTGGTGTCCGCGACGTTGGCCGACGCCGTGTGGTGCACGAGGATCTTCACCGGCCGCTGGTTCCAGATCGGCACGATGGCGCTGTTCGGCCGTGCCCCCCAGCCCGCGCAGTCGACGATGTCGGGCGCGGCCACCGCGTCCGTCACCGCGTCCGTCACCGCGTCCGTCACCGCGCCGCCCGTGACCCCGCCGGTGGGCGGTCGCTCTCGGGCCCGGGCGAGACCCGGTACGGCGACCAGCGCCGCCGTCGTGAGTCCACCGAGGACGACGCCGCGGCGGCCGATCTCGCCGCGGACCACTCCCGTCACCCCACGCTGACGATCCATCGTGGCCCCCTGCCCCTTCGGATGACCCGTGCGGTCCCACGAGTCACATCCGCCCCGGTGGAACCTTGGATCACACACGCTCCGTGCACAACCGGTCGACACGAAGGTGTGATCACCCGTCGTCGAGCCGGGACGGTTGCCGTGGTTACCGACCGGTAATAAGCTGCCGGCCAGGAGTTACCCGTCGGTAGGAAGGAGCACCGCGATGGGCCACTACAAGAGCAACGTGCGCGATCTCGAGTTCAACCTGTTCGAGGTGTTCCGGGTGCAGGAGCAGCTCGGCACCGGGGCGTTCGAGGGCGTCGACCTCGACACCGCCAAGGGCATCCTGGGCGAGCTGAACACGCTGGCCACCGGACCGCTGGCCGAGTCCTTCGCCGACGCGGACCGCAACCCGCCCGTCTTCGACCCGGCGACCCACTCGGCCACGCTGCCGCAGTCCTTCAAGGACTCCTACCGGGCCCTGTGGGAGGGGGAGTGGTACCGGCTCTCCCTGCCGGTCGAGCTGGGCGGCTTCGGGGTCCCCCCGTCCGTGCAGTGGGCGGCCTCGGAGCTCATCCTCGGCGCCAACCCGGCCCTGTTCATGTACATGGCCGGCCCGAACTTCGCCTCCGTGGTGCACGCCAACGGCACCGAGGAGCAGAAGCACTGGGCCCAGCTCATGATCGACAAGGGCTGGGGCGCCACGATGGTGCTCACCGAGCCCGACGCCGGGTCCGACGTGGGCGCCGGCCGCACCAAGGCCGTGCTGCAGGAGGACGGTTCCTGGCACCTCGACGGCGTGAAGCGCTTCATCACCTCCGGCGACCAGGACCTGACCGAGAACATCATGCACCTGGTGCTGGCCCGCCCCGAGGCGCCGGGCCTCGACCCGAGGCCCGGCACCAAGGGCCTGTCGCTGTTCCTCGTGCCGAAGTTCCACTTCGACCCGCGGACCGGTGAGCTGGGCGAGCGCAACGGCGCCTTCGTGACCAACGTCGAGCACAAGATGGGGCTCAAGGTCTCCACCACGTGCGAGCTGACCTTCGGCCAGCACGGCGTCCCGGCCAAGGGCTGGCTGCTCGGCGAGGTGCACGACGGCATCGCGCAGATGTTCCAGGTCATCGAGTACGCCCGGATGATGGTCGGCACCAAGGCCATCGCGACGCTGTCGACCGGCTACCTCAACGCGCTGGAGTACGCCAAGGAGCGCGTGCAGGGCCCGGACCTGACCCGGCAGGCCGACAAGACCGCCCCGCGCGTCACGATCACGCACCACCCGGACGTCCGCCGCTCGCTGATGACGCAGAAGGCGTACGCCGAGGGCCTGCGGGCGCTCTACCTCTACACCGGCACCTTCCAGGACCGGATCCGCCAGGGCGGCGACGGTGCGGTCGACCTCGAGCTCGCGGAGAAGGTCAACGACCTGCTGCTGCCGATCGTCAAGGGCGTCGGCTCGGAGCGGGCGTCCGAGCAGCTGCTGCAGTCCCTGCAGACCCTCGGCGGCTCGGGCTTCCTGCAGGACTACCCGCTCGAGCAGTACATCCGCGACTCGAAGATCGACTCGCTGTACGAGGGCACCACGGCGATCCAGTCGCTGGACCTCGTCTTCCGCAAGATCGTCAAGAACAACGGCCGGGCGCTGATGGCCGTGGCCGGCGAGATCCAGGCCTTCCTCGAGAACGAGACCGGCAACGGCCGGCTCAAGGAGGAGCGGGCGCTGCTGGCCACCGCGCTGTCCGACGTCCAGGGCATGCTCGGCTCGCTCACCGGCTACCTGTTCGCCGCGCAGGAGGACGTGCGGAACCTCTACAAGGTCGGCCAGCACTCGGTGCGGTTCCTGATGGCCGTCGGCGACCTGCTCGTCGGCTGGCTGCTGCTGCGCCAGGCCGACGTCGCGCAGAACGCCCTGGCCGGTGAGGTCACGGCCAGGGACAAGGCCTTCTACGAGGGCAAGATCGCCGTCGCCCGGTTCTTCGCGAAGACCGTGCTGCCCAAGCTGACCGCCGAGAAGGCGATCGTCGAGGCCGCGGACAACTCCCTCATGGAGCTGGACGAGGCCGCCTTCTAGATCGAGCTCGACACGAACGGCACTGCCGCTCCTCTCGTGAGCGACGGTGCCGTTCGTGCTGGCGCCGGACCGGCTACTGGGCGATGTAGGACTCCAGCTGCTGGCGTTCCCGCTCCAGGGCGTCGATCCGGGCCTTGACCAGGTCGCCGATCGAGACGATGCCGCGCAACTCCTCGTCCACCACCACCGGCAGGTGCCGCACCCGGCGGTTGGTCATGATCTGGGCGAGATCGCCCACGCCGTCCTCGGGCGTGCAGGTGGCCACGACGGTCGTCATGATCTCCGAGACCGGGGCGTCGAGCAGGGCCGCGCCCTGCTCGTGCAGCTTCCGCACGACGTCGCGCTCGGACACCATCCCGACGAGCCGGCCCTCCGCCACGACCGGCAGGGCGCCGTAGTTCCCCTCGGCCAGGCGGGCGAGCAGCACCCTCACCGTGGCCTGCGGCTCGATCGTCGCGACGGCGTGCCCCTTGCTCCGCAGGACGTCCGCGATGCGCATCCGTGCCCCCGATCCTCGGCGTCGTTGTCCGAGGAGGAGGGTACGAACGGTGACCGGGGTCACGCGAGGGCTGAACGGCGGCTCGCCCCGATCGTCCGACGGCGACTCAGCCGCAGATCACGTTCGGTGACGGGTTGTACTTCACCGTGCGCGTCTTCCGGGTGACCTCGCCGGTCTCCAGGTTCCGCATCACCCGGGTGTCCGTGGCCGTGAAGCCCTGGGACCCCTTCGACGGCGTGCACGGCTGGCCCGGCGGGACCGTGATGGTCTGCGGCTCGGTCGGGTTGGTGCGCGGCCCGGTCTCCGAGCTGACCTCGTAGCGCTTGGTGCCGAACATCTTCACGGTGATGCTCGAGGGCGTCCAGAAGGTCTGGATGAGCACGCCGGTCGGCCCGTCGTTGCGGAACTTCAGGTCGATGAGGTCGTCGAACACCGTGGCCTCGCGGGCCACCGGGTACCGGCTGATGTAGAAGCTGTGCTCCTTGTGCGCGACATCGACCATGCCGGCGAAGTACGCGGCGTTGTACAGCGTGGTCGCCACCTGCGAGACGCCACCGCCGATGCCGCGGGCCGAGTGGCCGTTCTCGATGATGCCGGCCTCGACGTAGCCGTTGGCCGCGTTGCGCGGGTTGGTCAGGGCGTTGAGGCTGAACGTCTCGCCCGGCTGCACGATCGTGCCGTTCACCTGCTGGGCCGCCCGCTTGATGTTCTGGCCCGAGTCGGCCGCGAACCCGCCGGTCGTGAAGGAGCTGATCTCGCCGGTGATGCCGAGCGAGGACAGCTTCTCGGTGGTCAGCTCGGCCTTCTGGTCGGCGTACACCGCGGTCACGCTGCGCTCGCCCGACCCGGTCAGCACCGCGACGACGTTCTCGAAGGTCTTGTCGTAGTCGATCCCGCGGCCGTCCTGCGAGGGCACGACGACCGGGGTGCCGGAGGAGAAGTCCAGGCTCGCGTCCCGGGCGGGGGTCTCGGTCGCGGCGAGCTGCGGCGACGCCACCTCCTTCAGCGCCTCGTTGTTGATCTCGGGGACGAGCTTGGGGCTCGCCGCCGCGTCGGCCCGGAAGCTCAGCGCGGACGCGATGTCCGTGGGCTGCAGGACGGCGTTCGCGCCCTCGCCCGTGATCGTCAGCGGCGCGGAGACGGCCGGCGTCGCGACCTTCTCGATGGCCTCCCGGACGTCGTCGTCCGTGGTGGCGGTCGGCTGCGGGATCAGCGGCAGCGCGACCGGGGCGCCCGACGCCCACTCCCGCTCGAGCACGCCGACGGCGGCGGGCAGGTCGAGCGTCTGGCCCGGGACCGGCGGGACCGCGACCGGGGTGGCGCCCTCGAACCGGACGTTGCCCTCGACGGGCGCCTGGTCGACGACCGGCTTCAGCTGCTCCAGCGCGGTGGTGACCGACCGCTCGTCGGCCTTGTTGATCACGCCGACCTCGCGCTCGGAGAAGAACGACGCGATCCGGGTGACCGGGTCGAGCGGCTGCTCGCCCGCCTCGTCGATGGTGGCCTGGTAGTCCACCTCGAGGCCGGCCGCCTTCGGGTCGATCTGGCTCTGCACCGGGCCGGCGGTGATCCGGACCGGCAGCGACGAGCGGGGCTCGATCGCCTCCTGCAGACGCTGGCGGGCGTCGGCCTTGGAGAGCCCGCCGAGCTCCAGCCCGGCGACGGTGACGCCGCGGGGCACGTTCCCCGCGGAGAGCACCAGGTCGGCGACGTAGAGCAGGCCGAGCACGGCGACGACGCCGGCGACGATCAGCAGCGGCCGCTTGCGGCGACCGCCGCCGCGGCCGGAGCCCGCGGGCCCCTCCCCGGTCGGCGGAGTGCCGGAGGTGCGGGTCGGCGGAACGGCGCCGGCAGGGGGCATGCGGAACTGCTCGGTGGGCGGGTCGACCGGGCGGGCCGAGTCGCCCAGGCGCCGGGTCGGCTGGTCGACGGTGGCCGTGGCCGCACCGGTGCGCGGGAGGACCTGGGTGTCCTCGGCGCCCCAGCCGACCGCGGCGGGGTGCACGGCGGTGGGCCGCTCGTCGGTACCGACCGGGCGGGAGGCCGCCGGGGCCGTTCCCGACGGGCCGGTGGTCGCCGGGGCCGTCGCCGGCGGGGCCGGTTCCGACGGGGCCGATTCCGACGGGGCCGATCTCGACGGGGCCGATCCCGACGGGGCCGGTGTCGTCGCGGCCGCAGGAGCGGTGGCGGGGGCGGACGAGGCGGCGGGGGTGCCGGCGGCAGTACCCGTGCCCGCAGCGGAGGCCTGGTGGGCGCCGGCCGGCGGGGTCGCGGCCGCGGCGTCGGCGAGCTCGTCGCGCGGGCCAGGAGCCGGCGCGGGAGTTTGCGCGGTGGTCGCCGTGGAGGTCGGTGTGGAGGTCGCGCCCGGCGGCTCGGAGGCGGCTACGCCCGCGGCCTGACGGTCGGCGACGGGCCCGGCGGCGGCGGGCGTCGGAGTGGTCGCCGCGACGTCCGAGGCGTTCAGGGCGTCCGAGGCGTCCGAGGCGTCCGAGGCGTCCGAGGTGCCGGTCGCGGCGCCGGCCGGCTCGGTGCCGGAAGCAGGGGTGCCGGGATCGGCGTCCGCGGCCGCCGCGGCAGCAGGTCCGGCCGCGGCAGCAGCTCCGCCGACGACGGCTCCGGTGCCGGCGCTCGTGCTCGCACCCTCTCCCGCAGCACCGGTGGCGGCGTCGCCCGGGCCGGCGACCCCGGCGGAGCCGGCAGCGCCGTTCGGGGCGCCGTTCGGGGCGCCGTTCGGGGCGCCGTTCGGGGCGCCGCTCGTCGAGGCGTTCGAGGCGCCGTTCGAGGAGGAGGTCCCGGCACCGCGCGCGTCGGCTCCCGAACCCGCCGGCCCCTTCGGCCGCGGGGAGGGCCGGGTGGCGGGCTCGCCGCTGGCCGGGGCGGCGCCGTTCGACGCGAGTGCACTGCCGCCGCCACTCAGTTCACGCGGCTGCGGCGTGGGGCCCGGGGTGGGGCGCGGTGCCGGGGAGAACAACGCGTCGCCCCGCGGGCTGTCCGTGCGCGAGACGCGGGCGGACGACCGTGCGCCGTCCGTGGCCGCGCCGGCACCCGTCCCCCTGCCGCCGGCCGTCTGCTCGTCCACCTCGCCGGGCGAGGGCTGCCGCTCGGGCATCACGCGTGTTCCTTCCCCACCGATGTCCGCCGCCCCGCGTGCCCCGGGGCGTCGTGTGCCGCGCGCCGCGCGCCCTACAGGTACAGGCCGGTCCCGTGCTCGGTGCGCTCCGTCGCGACGGCGTGCAGGTCCCGCTCGCGCATCACGATGTAGGAGGAGGCCTGGACCTCCACCTCGTACTGGTCCTCGGGAGCGAAGAGGACCCGGTCGCCCACCTTGACACTGCGCACGTGCTGCCCGATCCCGAACACCTCGCCCCACACCAGCCGCTTGGCGACCTGAGCGGTGGCCGGGATGACGATCCCCGAGGAGCTCCGCCGCTCGCCCGCCGACTCCACGAGCTTGATCATGACGCGGTCGTGCAGCATCTGGATCTCGAACTTCGGGTCCGGCACCGGAGTGATGCTACGGGCAGCGCGGACGCCGTCACCCGGCGGTGTCGACTCGGGCACGAGCCGGGCGCCGGGGACCGTCCGGCGGGGCCGCCGGGGCTGCCGGGGAAGTGGAGACCCCGCGGTGCTGCCAGGTCGGGGGTCCGACAGCGCCACGGGGCTACCCCAGGAGTCGTCCGGTCCTGGCAGTGCGTTACGCCCCCGCCCGCGAAATACCCGGTTCACTCGAACGGGCCAGCGCTGCGTCAGGTGGACGCGAGCAGGTACCGGCCGAAGTGCGGCACGGTGAAGGCGATCTGGCCGCGTTGCGCGGAATAGACCAGGCCCTTCTTGAGCAGGCTGTCCCGCGCCGGGGACAGGGACGACGGCTTGCGCTCGAGGTGCTGCGCGATCGTCGAGGTGACGACGGGCTCGTCCGTCCCCTCGGCCAGCTCGGCCATCGCGCGCAGGTACTCCCGCTCCGCGGGCGTCGCCCGCTCGTAGCGGGAGCCGAAGAAACCCACCGCCAGCTCGGCCTCCGCCTCGGGCGCGGCCAGGGCGACGTCCTCGGCCCGGATCGGGCTGGTCGGCGCGGCGTCCCAGGCCGCCTTGCCGTACGCCTGCACGAAGTAGGGGTAGCCGCCGGAGCGCTCGTAGAGCTGGTCGAGGGCCTCGCCGTCGAAGCTCGCGTCCTCACGCTCGGCCGGCGCGATCAGGGCGAAGTCGGCGTCCTTGCGGTCGAGCTTGTCGATCCGGGCGTACTTGAACAGCCGCTCGGAGTAGGACTTCGACGCCGACAGCACCGCCGGCAGGTGCGGCAGCCCGGCCCCCACCACCACCAGCGGCATCCGGGACTGCGAGAGCTCGTGGCAGGCGGCGCAGAGGGCGGACACGTCGTCCGGCCGCAGGTCCTGCATCTCGTCGATGAGGATCGCGATCCCGGTGGCGACCTCGCTGGCCAGCTCCGCGACCTCGGTGAACAGCTCGACCAGGTCGATCTCGATGTCGCCGGAGTCGGCCCGGCCGTTGCGCACCGGCACGTCGATGCCGGGCTGCCAGCGGTCCCGCATGCGGGCACCGTCGGGCGAGGCGCGCAGCGCGAAGGCCTTGAGCACCCCCAGCACCTCGTCGACGCGCTCCTGCCGGGGATGCTGCACGGCCAGGTCGCGGATCGCCCGGTGCAGGGCGGCGGACAGGGGTCGGCGCAGGTCGGCGTCCGGCCGGGCCTCGATCTTCCCCGAGCCCCAGCCGGCCCGGACCGCCATGGACCGCAGCTCGCCGAGCAGCACCGTCTTCCCGACCCCGCGCAGTCCGGTGAGCACCAGGCTGCGCTCCGGGCGCCCGCGCGCGACCCGCTCGAGCACGATCTCGAACGCGTCCACCTCGCGGTCCCGCCCCGCCAGCTCGGGGGGCCGCTGACCTGCGCCGGGAGCGAACGGGTTGCGCACCGGATCCATGGATCGCACGGTATCCGCGCGTCTCGCACCGGCCCTAGATTTCGCTATCCGGGGCGAGGGCGTGTCGCCGATCGGCCCGTCTGCTCCGATCTAGCGCCCTTGCTAGATCCCGGTAGATCAAGCTCGACGGAAGGCCGCGTCGGCGACGCAGTACAGCCCGAAGGCCCCGAACCCCAGCGCGACGACGACGAGCAGCGACATTCCGAGCGGCGTCTCGCCGAGGGCGCGCAGCGCGGCGTCGAGCCCGCCGGCCCGGCGCGCGTCGGAGGCCGCCGCCGCCGTGAACACCAGCACCCCCACCACGCCGAGGGCGAGCGCGCGGGCGAGGTGCCCGACCATGCCGACCACCTCGATCACGCGACGCAGGGCGGGGCCGAGCCGCCGGAGGTCGAGATCGCCCATGAAGGTCCGTCGGATCCCGGTGTACGTCATCGTCACGGCCATCACCCCGATCGCCACGGCCGCGGCCCCCACCAGCAGCCGGCCGCCGGGCAGCAGCAGGAGATCCGCGACGACGTCCCGCGCCCCGGCGTCGCCGGACCGCGGGCCCGAGCGCAGGAACGCGAGGGCGACCACCGCCAGCCCGAGCATCGTGATCGCCTTGGCGGTCGCGCCGACCCGCTTCCGCACCCGCTCGCCGCCCGAGACCCAGCGGAACCCGAGCGCCGCCGCGGTCAGCTGCCAGATCGCGAACGCGACGAGGCCGACCACCGTCACCACCAGGCCGACGGCCCCGGCGCCGGTCGCGATCTCGGCGACCGCGCCCTGCGCGTCGGCCGAGCCCTCCGGCAGCCCCATCGCGATCCGGATCGCGAGCCACGCCACGACGAGATGGACGATGCCGTAGGCGAGAAGGCCGCCGCGGCCGAGGAGGTCGACGGTGCGGCCGGGCGCGTCGGAGCGGCCCCGGCGGACCGACCGGCGCAGGCGCCGCAGGGGAGCGAGCACCCCACCACCGTATCGATCGCCGCGTCTGCGGCTGTCTAGCGCACGGCCGAGACACCGGGATACGGCGCGATCGGCCGAGGATCTGGGACGCTCGGGGCGTGACCGAGAACGCACCGGAGATCGTGACCGAGGGCAGTGGGTGGGTCGAGCACACGGCCGACCGGGCCGAGCTCTCCGTGGTGTTCGACGCCCGGGGCCGCAGCCGCACCGCCGCCGTCGAGGAGCTGGGGAGGCGGGTCGCCGCGGCCGAGAAGGCGCTCGGCCTCCCCGGCCTGACGGTGCGCGGCCGGCGGGTGTCGGTGCACACCGAGTACCGGAACTCGAAGCCCGCCGGATGCCGGGCCAGCGAGGCGATCCAGGTGCAGGTCGAGGACCCGGGCGTGCTGGAGGAGGCGCTGTCGCTGCTGCTGGGCGCGGAACCGGCGGCGCTGTCCGGGCCGTCGTGGACGCTGGCCGATCCGGGCGCGGTGCTGGAGGAGGCGCAGCGGCGCGCGGTGGCCGACGCGCGCCGGCGGGCCGAGGGTTACGCGGCCGCACTCGGCGGCAGCCTCGGCCGGCTGGTCCGGCTCAGCGAGGCACCGGAGCACGGCGCCGCGCCGATGATGGCGATGCGGGCGCGGGCCGAGGGCGGGCCGGACGTCGCCGATCTCGGACTGGAGCCGGAGCCGGTGCGCGTCACCGCGCGCTGCACCACGACCTGGATCTTGATCGAACCGTGATCACGGTGGTCCTCGGCCCGAATTCCCGTACCAACGGGTGAATCAGCGCGTCCGAGTAGCGCAATTCCCGGCGCGAGGCCGACACTCTTTCGGAGTAGTCACTCGGTTCGTGACGGGAGGACACCGTGGGTTCTCGTGGGGGACGGCACCGGCTGACGCGACGCACCCGGCAGGAACTGCGGATGCGCCCCGCGCCGCGGCGCCGGGCCGGCCTGCGGGCGACCGCCCGGGCCATGCTCACCGCGGCCGTCGGCCTGCTGCTGACCGGCGGCGGCGCGGCGGTGCTGCACAACGACGGGGGCCCGGTGGCGGTCGCCTTCCTGACCTCCGAGACCGAATAACGGATCGCGGTCGCCCGTCAGCGCTGGTCGACGACGGTGCTCTCGACGACCATCGGGCCCGCCGGCCGGCGCGGTGCGTCGGGCCCCGCGCCGCGGTGCCCGTCGGTCTGCACGTCGACCACCTCGGCGTCGATCACCTGACCCTCGCCCCGGATCCGGGCGGTCCGCAGGTCGGGGTGGCGGCGCTCGGTGGAGGCGACGAGCCGGCGCCGCACCAGCGCCCGGGTGGGCGGCAGCACCAGCAGCAGGCCCAGCACGTCCGTGACCAGGCCGGGTACGAAGATCAGCAGGCCGCCTGCGGCGACGAGCATCCCGTCCGTGGTCTCCGAGGTGGCCACCCGGCGGTTGCGCGCGGCGTCGGCGAGGGCCTGCGCGGCCCGCAGCCCCTCCCGGCGGGCGAGCCACAGGCCCAGCACGGAGCCCGCGAGCAGCACCAGCAGCGTCGGCAGGGCGCCGATCCAGGAGCCCAGCGCGACCACGGCGACGATCTCGACCACCAGGTACAGCAGCACGAACGGCATACCCCTCCAACGCACGGGACCGCGAATTCTCTCCCGCCTGCCCGATCCGGACGGGCGAACGGCACTCTCGCTCACATCTGACGAGCGACAGTGCCGTTCGCCGGTCCACCGCGCCGGGTGGTCACCAGAGCAGTGCGGTGGCGGGGTCCTCGAGGAGGGCGCCGACGTCGGCGAGGAAGCGCGAGCCCTGCTCGCCGTCGACCAGCCGGTGGTCGAAGGAGAGCGCCAGCTGGCAGACCGTCCGCACGGCGAGCTCGCCGTCGACGACCCAGGGCGCGGGCTTGATCGACCCGACGGCGAGGATCGCCGCCTCGCCGGGGTTGAGGATCGGCGTGCCGGTGTCCACGCCGAACACCCCGACGTTGGTGATCGTGATCGTGCCTCCGACCAGGTCCGCCGGTGCGGTCTTCCCGGCCCGCGCGGTCTCCGTCAGCCCGCCGAGCGCGACGGCCAGCCCGTGCAGGTCGAGCCGGTCGGCGTCCCGGATCTTCGGCACGACCAGCCCGCGGGGGGTCGCGGCGGCGATCCCGAGCTGGACGTGGTCGTAGTAGACGATCTCGCCGGCCGGCTCGTCCCAGCTCGCGTTGACCGCCGGGGTGCGGCGCGCGGCCAGGCACACCGCCTTCGCGACGAACGCGAGCGGCGTGAGCTTGACGTCGGCGAACGGGCGCGTCACGCGCAGCCGGTCCCGCAGCTCCATCGTCGCGGTGACGTCGACCGACAGGAACTCGGTGACGTGCGGGGCGGTGAAGGCGGACTGCACCATCGCCGCCGCCGTCGCCTTGCGCACGCCGCGGATCGGCACGCGGCGGACGCCGTCCGTGGGGGCGCGCCGGGGCGCCACCGGCTCCGGGGCGGCCTCGGGGGCCGGGGCCGACGCCGCGGCCGCACCGACGGCCTGCGCCGACGCCGCCGCCCGTACGTCCTCGCGCGTGACGACGCCGCCCGGCCCCGACCCGGCGAGCGTCCGCAGGTCGACGCCGAGGTCCTTGGCCAGCTTGCGCACCGGCGGCTTGGCCAGCGGGACGAGGGAGGTGGGCCGGTCGCCCCCGGTCGCATCGAGGTCCGGTGCGGCCGCCGCGGCGGCGGCCGGTCCGACCTGGGCGGCCGCCTCCTCGCCGGCGACGACCGGGGCGACCTCGGGCTCGGCCGGCCGGTCGGGCTCCGCGACCGCGGCCCCCGCGCCGGGCACCCCCTTGCGGGGGCGGCGCCGGGCGGCGCCCTGCCGCGGCCCGTAGCCGACAAGGGTGGCGATGCGGCCGTCCGCGCCGGCCTCGCCGATCAGCGCACCCTTCGCCTCGGCGCCCGACGCCTCCGCGGCGGGCCCCGGCTCCGGCGCCGCCCCCGACCCGGCCGTCTCGATCGTGATGATCGGCTCGCCGACCTGCACCGTCGTGCCCGGCCCGGCCAGCAGCTCGGCGACCGTCCCCGCGAAGGGGGAGGGCAGCTCGACCGCCGCCTTCGCCGTCTCGATCTCGACGAGGATCTGGTTGACCGCGACCGTGTCGCCGGGGGCGACCTGCCAGGCGACGATCTCGGCCTCGGTCAGCCCCTCGCCGACGTCCGGCATGCGGAACGTCTCGGGCACGCTCACCACCCCAGGGCGCGGTCGACGCCGTCGAGCACGCGGTCGAGATCGGGCAGGTAGTCGTCCTCGCACTTGGAGGGCGGGTAGGGGGTGTCGAAGCCGGTCACCCGCAGCACGGGCGCCTCCAGCGAGTGGAAGCACTCCTCCTGCACGCGGGCGGCGACCTCGGAGGTCACCGACACCTCGGACGGTGCCTCGGACACCACGACCAGCCGGCCGGTGCGGCGGACCGACGCGAACACCGGCCCGAGGTCCAGCGGGGACAGCGAACGCAGGTCGATCACCTCCAGGTCGGTGCCCTCCGCCTCCGCGGCGGCCGCGGCCTCCACACAGGTCTTCACCAGCGGGCCGTAGCAGGCCACGGTCACGTCGGCACCGGAGCGCACGACCCGCGAGGAGAACAGCGGGGCGGGCGCGGTCTCGGACACCTCGCCCTTCTCCCAGTACCGCCGCTTCGGCTCGAAGAAGATCACCGGGTCGTCGCTGGCGATGGCCTGGCGGATCATCCAGTGGGCGTCGTCGGGGTTGGAGCACGCGACCACCTTGAGCCCCGCGACGTGCGCGAACAGCGACTCGGGCGACTCGCTGTGGTGCTCCACCGCCCCGATCCCGCCACCGAACGGGATCCGCACGACGACCGGCATCGGCACCTTGCCCTGGGAGCGGTACCGCACCTTGGCCAGCTGGGAGACGATCTGGTCGTAGCCGGGGAAGACGAACCCGTCGAACTGGATCTCGCAGACCGGGCGGAAGCCGCGGATGGCCAGGCCGACCGCGGTGCCGATGATCCCGCTCTCGGACAGCGGGGTGTCGAGCACGCGCTGCTCGCCGAAGTCCTTGGCCAGCCCGTCCGTGACCCGGAAGACCCCACCGAGCTTCCCGACGTCCTCGCCCATCACCAGGACCTTCGGGTCCTGTTCCATCGCCGCGCGCAACCCGGAGTTGAGCGCCTTGGCGAGCGTCATCGTCGTCATCTCAGACCCCTCCGACGCCCGGGCCCGCGAGCGACCCTTCCGCCTCGAACGACGCGTGGTACTCCAGGTACGCCGCCTTCTGCGCCTCCAGCTGCGGCGACAGCTCGGCGTAGACCTCGGAGAAGATCCGGTCCGGCGCCGGGTCCGGCATGGCGGCGCAGAACGCACGGAACCGGGCGGCCAGCTCGTCCGACTCGGCCTGCACCTCGTCGAAGAACTCCTGCCCCACGCCGTGCTCGCGCACCAGGTTCACCCGCACCCGCTCGATCGGGTCCTTGAGCTTCCACAGCTCCAGCTCGTCGGCGAGCCGGTAGCGCGAGGGATCGTCCGACGTCGTGTGCGCGTCCATCCGGTAGGTGAACGCCTCGATCAGCACGGGACCGTTGCCGGTGCGGCACTCCTCGAGGGCCCAGCGGGAGACGGCGAGGCAGGCCAGCACGTCGTTGCCGTCCACCCGCACGCCGGGGAAGCCGTAGCCGCGGGCCCGCTGGAAGAGCGGCACCCGGGTCTGGCGCTCGAGCGGCACCGAGATCGCCCACTGGTTGTTCTGGCAGTAGAAGACGACCGGCGCGTCGTAGGCGGCGGCCCAGACGAAGCCCTCGTGGACGTCGCCCTGGCTCGTGGCGCCGTCGCCGAAGAAGCACATCGTGGCCTCGTTGCCCGAACCAGCGTCCGACCCGTCGCCGACGGGGTTGCCGACGCGGCCCTCGAACTTCTGCCCCATCGCGTAGCCGGTGGCGTTGAGGCACTGGTTGCCGATGACGATCGTGTACAGGTGGAAGCGGGCCGCGATCGGGTCCCACGAGCCGTGGTCGGTCCCGCGGAAGATGCCGAGCAGGTCCGTCGGGTCGATCCCGCGGCACCACGCCACGCCGTGCTCACGGTAGCTGGGGAAGATCATGTCGCGCGGGGTGGCGGCGCGGCCGGCGCCGATCTGCGCGGCCTCCTGCCCGAGCAGCGGCACCCAGATGCCCAGCTGGCCCTGACGCTGCAGGGCGTTGCCCTCGCGGTCGACGCGGCGGACCAGGACCATGTCGCGGTAGAAGCCCCGCAGCTCCTCGGCCCCGACGTCGTCGGCGTAGGAGCCGAACCGCTCGTCGGACACCCGTTGCCCCTCGGGGGTGAGCAGCTGGACGAGTTCGGCACCGCCCTCGTCGGTGCCCTTGAGCCCGGAGAGCACGTGCTCCCGGGTCGGCGCGGATCGGGGATCGGTCGGGACCCAGCTCTGTGGACGGGACACGCGTTCCTCCTCGTGCTCACGACACGCGGGGTCCGTGCTGTCCCACACCGCCCCGCAGCCGGCGGCCGCCCGGCGGCGGACCACTCGGGTGTGTGGGCCGCCCCGCGCCGGACGTCCTGTGAGGCCGATAGTGGCACGGCTCGCACCGGCAGGGGGATCGCGAGATCCCACACGATCATGCGGCGGCGCGTGCGTGCGGGCACGGCTCCGTTCGGCGTCCGATCCTCGGATCCCGGAGCGACCGATCCGCACGGCGGGCCCGGAACGACGACGGCCCGGCCACCCGTCGTGGGTGGCCGGGCCGGTTCGTCCGTCGTCAGGCGCCGCGGTGGGGGGCGGTGGGCGGGTCGTCCGGCCGCCCGTACCCCTGGCCCGGGCCCTGCTGCTGCGTGGGCTGCCCGGGGTGGCCGTAGCCCTGCGTCCGGTCGTGGATCCCCGCCACGCCCTTGGCCTTCTGCGCGACGCCCTGGATCTGCCCGGAGTACCGGCCCTTCGTCTGCTTGTCGACGAACTGGGCCGCCTGGTCCACGAACTTCCCGGCCTGCTGCGGGTTCTTCTTCGCGTAGCGCCGCGCCGCCTCGGCGGCACCGGCCAGCGCGCCCAGCTTCTTGAACAAGCCCGCCATGCGGTTCCTCCCGTCGTGTCCGGTGTCGTCCACCGTCCGTCTCACGTCGACAACGGCCGGTGACATGTCCTGGTTCCCGGGATACCGGGGGGTCAATCCCGTGTGTCCGTCGGGTAACGGACGATCGTTCCGGGATGTCCTTCCGGCGGCCAGGTGGCAGCATCCCGACGACCGCGCCACCCTGCGCGGACCGATGAGGAGGTGCCGGCGTGCTCGCCCGAACTCGATCCCTACCCGCTGCGCTGGCCGCGGCGGCGCTCGCCGTCGTGCTGGCCGGGTGCGGCTCCGGCGGCGACGGCTCCGGCGCCGGCGGCTCCGGCGGCTCCGGCGGCGCGGCGAGCTCCGCCCCCGCCGTCCCCACCCCCACGAAGGACGACGCGCTCGCGGCCAAGGTGCCCGCCTCCGTCTCCGCCGACGGCAAGCTCGTCTTCGGCACGGACGCCTCGTACCCGCCGAACGAGTTCACCGACACCGACGGCCGCACCATCATCGGCATGGACGTGGACCTGGGCACGGCCGTCGCGCAGAAGCTGGGCCTGCAGGCCGAGTTCCAGAACAGCCAGTTCTCCGGGATCATCCCGGGCATCGACGGCGCCCGCTACGAGGCCGGCATGTCGTCCTTCTCGATCACGCCCGACCGCACGGCGACGGTCGACATGGTCAGCTACTTCACCGCCGGCACCAGCCTGGCGGTCAAGAAGGGCAACCCGGACGGGCTGTCCCCGGACAACCTCTGCGGCAAGGCGATCGGCGTGCAGGCCGGCACCACGCAGGCGGAGGAGGTCACGACCCGCAACCAGGACTGCCAGGCGAAGGGCCAGCCACCGCTGCAGGTCACCGAGCTGCAGCAGCAGACGGACGTCACGCTCGCCCTGACCTCGTCGCGCATCGTCGGCATGCTCGCCGACTCGCCGGTGGCCGCGTACGCGGTGACCACCACGAACGGGGCCGTCGAGGTCGTCGGCGCGCCGTACGACACCGCCCCCTACGGCATCGTGCTCAAGAAGGGGCAGGGCGAGTTCCCGCAGGCCGTGCAGGGCGCCGTCCAGGCGCTGATGGACGACGGCACGTACAAGGCCATCCTCGACAAGTGGAACGTCGGCAACGGGGCCATCCCGACCTCGCAGATCAACGCCTGAGCGGCCCCGGATGACCGCACGGCCCGATCGTCCCGAGCCCATGAACGCCGTCCCGGTCCGGCACCCGGGACGGTGGGTCGCCGTCGCCGTGCTGGCGGTGCTGGCCGCCATGCTGGTCCACACCATCGTGACCAACGACGGCTTCGGCTGGCCGGTCGTCGGGGACTACCTGTTCTCCCCGCCCGTGCTCAACGGGCTGAAGAACACGCTGATCCTCACGGTGCTGTCGATGGCGATCGGCATCGTCGGCGGCGTCCTGCTGGCCGTGATGCGGCTGTCGCCGAACTGGATCCTCAGCTCGGTCGCCGCGCTGTACATCTGGGTGTTCCGGGGCACGCCGCTGATCGCGCAGCTGCTGTTCTGGAACTTCCTGTCGGCGCTCTACCCGCGGCTGTCGCTGGGGGTCCCGTTCGGGCCGGAGTTCGTCTCGTTCGACACCAACCAGCTGATCAACCAGTTCGCGGCCTGCCTGCTCGGTCTCGGGCTCAACGAGGCCGCGTACATGGCCGAGATCGTGCGCGGCGGCATCGCGTCGGTGGAGCACGGCCAGACCGAGGCGGCCGGTGCGCTGGGCATGTCCCGGGCCCAGACGCTGCGCCGGATCGTGCTGCCGCAGGCCATGCGGGTGATCATCCCGCCGACGGGCAACGAGACGATCTCGATGCTCAAGACCTCGTCGCTCGTCGTCGTGATCGGGTACTTCGAGCTGCTCACGTCCGTGCAGCGGATCTACTCGGTCAACTTCCAGACGATCCCGCTGCTCATCGTGGCGGCGCTCTGGTACCTGGCGCTGACCTCGATCCTGTCCGTCGGGCAGGGCTTCATCGAGCGGCGCTACGGGCGCGGGCTGCAGACCGGGCCGCCCGGCCCGTCGCTGCTGGGGTTCCTGCGCCGCCGGTCGTCGGAGGAGGTGCCCGCATGACCCCGATGGTCGAGGCCCTCGGCATCCACAAGCGCTTCGGCGCGACCGAGGTGCTGCGCGGCGTGGACCTGGTCGTACAGCCCGGCGAGGTGAGCTGCGTGATCGGGCCGTCGGGCTCGGGCAAGTCCACCCTGCTGCGCTGCATCAACCACCTCGAGCGGATCGACTCCGGGCGGCTGCGGGTCGACGGGCACCTCGTCGGCTACCGGGAGCGCAACGGGCGGCTGTACGAGATGCGCGAGTCCGAGGTCGCGCAGCAGCGGCGCGACATCGGCATGGTCTTCCAGCGGTTCAACCTCTTCCCGCACAAGACCGCGATCGAGAACGTCATGGAGGCGCCGGTCGTCGTGCGCCGGGAGGACAAGGCCGCGGCGCGGACCCGGGCGATCGAGCTGCTCGACCGGGTGGGCCTGGCGGACCGGCGGGACAACTACCCGTCGCAGCTGTCCGGCGGGCAGCAGCAGCGCGTCGCCATCGCGCGGGCGCTGGCCATGTCGCCGCGGCTCATGCTGTTCGACGAGCCGACCTCGGCGCTGGACCCCGAGCTCGTCGGCGAGGTGCTCGACGTCATGCGCGGGCTCGCGCGCGAGGGCATGACGATGGTCGTGGTCACCCACGAGATGGGCTTCGCCCGCGAGGTCGGCGACTCGCTGGTGTTCATGGACGAGGGCGTGATCGTCGAACAGGGCGCGCCGCGGGAGGTGCTGGCGAACCCGCAGCACGAGCGGACGCGGTCGTTCCTGTCGAAGGTGCTGTGACGACTCCCGCATCGAAGCGGGCGAAGCACCCGAATCGGGCGCACACCTCGCGGGATGACACGATCGTGGGGTGCGCACCCGAGGACCGAAGCGGCTCGTCGCGGCCGTGCTGGCGGCCACGGCGGTGCTCCTGGGCGGTACCGCCTGTGCCACCGCGCCCGCGCCGCCCGTCGGCGTCGTCCAGCAGCCGCTGCCGGAGGTGGCGGCCGATCCCGCGCTCGTCGCGCTGCTGCCGCCCGGTCTGGCCGGCGGGACGCTGCGGGTGGCCGTGCCCGGTGTGGCCCGGCCGGCCACCGGGCCCGAGGAGGAGCTCGGCTCCGCCCTCGCCGCCCGGCTCGGCCTGCGGGCGCTGCCGGACGGGATCTCGGCCACCGCGCTGCCGCGCGCGCTCGTCGGCGCGCGGCACGACGTCGGCATCCTGCCGGTCCCGGTGCCCGAGGCGCCGCTGGGCGGCACCGTGCTGCCGTGGCTCGCGGCCCGCACCGCGATCGTCACGCCCCCGGGCAACCCGGACCGGGTCGAGCCGACCACGCTCTGCGGGCACCGCATCGGCGTCGTCGCCGGGTCGGCGCAGCACGCGACGGTCACCGAGGAGAACCTGCACTGCGCGGACAACCGGCGGCCGGAGATCGCGATCGTGCCCGTCGGGGGTGCGGAGGACGCCACCCGCCGGCTGCTCGCGGACCAGCTCGAGGCCTTCGTCGCCGACGCGCCCGCCGCCGGGCACGCGGTCGTCCTCGGGAAGGGGAAGCTGGCGATGCCGAGCGCGCCCTACGGCGAGGGCACGGCCGGGATGATCGTGGACAACCGGGCCGTGCCGGCGGTGCGCGCCGCGCTGGCCTCGCTCATCGCCGACGGGACCTACGCCGCCATCCTCGACCGCTGGTTGCTGGGCGACCTCGCGGTCGACGGCGCCGCCGTGCGCCCCTGAGCGCTCTTCAGCGCAGCCGGCGGACCGTCAGCGCATCCGGCGGGCCGTCAGCGCGGCTGGCGGCCCATCAGGAAGAACTCGGGGTTGGGCTGCAGAGCGGTCAGGTGCGCCATGCGGTTCGACAGGGCGAACAGGGCCGTGATGGCACCGACGTCCCAGATCTCGTCGTCCGTGAGGCCGGCGGCGCGGGCGCCGTCCAGTTCGGCCTCGGTGAGCGCGGCGGAGTCGGTGGCGACCAGCAGCGCGAGGTCCACGATGGCCCGTTCGCGCGGGCTCAGCTCGACCGCGTACGGGTTCGTCGCGACCCGGTCCGCGATCTCGGGGTCCTTCGCCCGGATCCGCAGGATCGCCCCGTGCGCCACCACGCAGTAGGTGCAGTGGTTGGCGCCAGAGGTCGCGACGACGACCAGCTCGCGCTCGGCCTTGCTCAGTCCCTCGTCGGAGTCCATCAGCGCGTCGTGGTAGTCGAGGAAGGCGCGCAGCTCGCGGGGGCGCCTCGCCAGGGCGCGGAACACGTTCGGCACGAAGCCCGACTTCTCGGCGATCGCGCCTATCCGTTCCCGCAGGTCCTCGGGCATGTCCTCCAGCTCGACGTGCCCGAACCGGCTGACCGCGTGATCTCCCATGCCCCGGACCGTACCTCCGCCGGAGCCGTCCGGACACGGCGGCGAGCCCCGCCCCTCCCCGGCACGCCGGGGCGCCGCGCTCGCCCGGGGCGCCGCGCTCGCTCAGGATGCCGCGCTCGTCGGGGGCGCCGCGCTCATCAGGGACACCGCGCTCGTCCAGGGGCCCCGCTCGTCGGGGGCGGCGCGCCCGTCGAGGCGCCGGCGGTCAGCCCGCCGCGCCCGCGGCGCGCACCGCCGAGCGGATGCGGTCGAGCAGCACGAACGGGTCGTCGGCCGAGGGCTCCTGGCGCTCCCAGCGCTCGCCCGAGGTCGTGGGGATGTAGAGCACCCAGCGCCCGCTCTCGCGCTCGTTGCGCAGCTGCGCGAGCGGGGTGGAGGACCAGACCGCGCCCAGCTCGGGGAACTCGGGCGGCCGACGGTCGAGGATCGTGACGTGGTCCCCGACGGTCGTGTAGCCGATGCGGCGGCGCTCGCGCTCGTCCGTGGACAGGCACTCCGCGCACCAGTCGGACAACCGGGTACGGATCTCCTCGGGCATCCCCATGCCCGCAGATGATGACGTCAACGGGACCGCCGGGGAAGGACCGCGACCGGGATGTTCTCGGGCGGTGACGTGCCCTTCACCCGGCGCGCGAGCCGCCATACCCGGCCGGTCCTCCCACACCCGCTCCGGCGCTGCGGCACACCCGGGAGGCCCGCCCCCCACACCCTGCCGGTCCTCCCACACCCGCTCCGGCGCTGCGGCACACGCGGGAGGCCCACCCCACACCCCGTCGACAGCCCGCGCGACGTCTCTCGGGGTGTGCGAGGTCGGCGAGCGTCGAGCGGATCCGAAGGCTGCCGAACGAGTCGGGTGCACTCGGCCACGCGGACGAGACCACGGGCGGCCGGACAGCCGCGCGACACACCCGCGCCCGACACGGCGCGGCCCACCTCGCGCGGCCGGCCCTCCTGCCCGACCCACCTCGCGCCCCGGCATTTCGCGCGGCCCCTCCGCCGCGGCACACCTCGTGTTGCACACCGCGCGGAACACTTCGCACGGTCCACCCCCCGACACACCCGCTCGGGCGTCCCGCGGGCCGTCGACCGGGTGTCCCGCGCTCCTCTCGGGTGTGGGAGGGCGCAGCAACGGGTGTGCCCGCAGTCGATCGGGTGTGGGAGGGCGCAGCAACCGGTGTGTCGCAGTCGATCGGGTGTGGGAGGACGCAGGAACGAGTGTCCCGCGGGAGGGCGTGTGCGGGTAGAGGCCCACGGGCCCTCCCGAGTGCGAGGACGCCGCGAGCCTCAGGCCCCTGCCTGCTCCCGGCGCGGCACCTCGGGGCGGCGGGCGGTGGGCAGCCGGACCACGCGGCCGCCGGGGTCCGGCGGGCGGGGCGGGGCGACGACCGGGGCCGCGGCCCGCTGCAGCGCCCCCAGCAGGGTCGGTCCGCCGTCGGTGGAATTCGCGCCCGATCCCGCGACCGCGAGGAGCCGGGGCGCCGCGGCGGCCACCAGGAGCCGCTCGACGGACAGCTGCGCGGCGTCGAGGACCACGACGGCGTCGAGCACGTCCGCAGCCGGCAGCCGCGACAGCAGCGCCTCCACCGGCACGTTCCACACGAACCCGCGCCCGTCCGCGTACGCGCCCGCCGCCTCCGGGTCCTCGGCGCGCAGCCGGGTCAGCAGCTGTTCGCACCGAGCCCGGTCGGTCGCCTCCCGGCGGGCCGGCTCGAGCGCCGCGAGGGCGGCCTCGTACGCCTGGGCGTCCCGCGCGCGCAGGGCCTCGACGGCGGCACGGTGCCCGTCGACCAGGTCGGCGAGCGGGCCGGTCCCGGCCAGCCCGTCGGCGATCGCGTCGAGTCGGGCGGCCGCCTCCGGGGCGGAGCCCCGCTCGGCGACGTCGAGGATTCCCGCCGCGACCCGCTCGGCGGCGGCGAGGTCCGGTACGGCGATCGGCGAGGTGGGGTGCAGGAACAGGACGTCGTGGCGCAGCTGGCCGACCGCCTGCGCCGCCTCGTCCACCCGGTCCAGCCCGGCGACGAGCGCGCGCAGGTCGCCGACGTCCTGCGGGGTCGGCACGCCCAACCCCCGGCACCCCTCGTCGACGGCGGTGAGCCGGGTCGCGAGCTCGACGTGCAGGACGGCGGCGTGCACCGAGCGGGCGTCGGCCGGCACCTGCCCGCCCACCCGGATCAGGGCGAGGACCGGCTGCACCTCGCGCTGCACCCCGTTGCGGAAGCGCCGCCGGGCGCGGCCGCCGGAGTCGAGGAACTCGCGGTAGTCGACGAGCAGCTCGGCGGCGTGCGGGGGCAGCGGACCCGCGAGCGTGACGAGCGGGAGGTCCCGCGAGCGGTCGGCGACCCCGAGGGCCGCCGCCGCGGCCGAGCGCAGCGCGTCGAACACCGGCCGGTGCCGGGAGTGCACGAGGTCGGCGAGCAGCGGCCACGCCCACGAGTCCGCTTGCGGGCCGAGGGCGTCGAGGCTGGTGCGCACCGCACGGGCGACCGCGGCGACGGCGGCCAGCCGCGGCTCGTCGAGCGTGGTGAGGACGGTGCGGAGCAGGTCCGACCCGCTCTGCGCCCGCCCGGAGCCGGAGGCCTCGGCGCAGAGCGCGTGGATCTCCTCGGCCGGCGGGAACGCGGGCGGCGGCGGGACCTCCGGCCCGGTGTGGTCCCGGCGGGCCGTCGAGGTCGTGGCGAGGAGCAGCCGCAGCTCGCGCTGCTCGGGCCCGGTGAGCGCGGGCAACCGGTCGACGGTGGGGGCGACGGCGTCGAGCCGGGCCGGGTCGGCCGCGGTGACGGCGACCCGCAGTCCGGCCCGGGCGAGGTCGGCGACCGCGGCCGCGACCTCCTCCGGCCGGTGCCCCTCCAGGACCAGGAAGGACTCGGTGTGCACCGCGGCGACGACGTCCGTGAGCGGCGCGGGCTCGTCCGGCGCGGTCCGCTGCCGCGGCACCAGGGGCACCGCCGCGCTGAGGCCGGCGACCGTGGAAGCGGCGGCAGGATCGGACCCGGCGAGGGCCTCGGCCAGCCGGCGCAGCCCCGCCGGCGCGGCACCGGCCGCCATCCGGGCACGGACCTGCTCGGCCGCGGCGAGGGTGGCGGCGTCGGCCGGGGGCGGCGCGGCGCCCTCAGCGCCCTCAGCGCCCTCAGCGCCCTCAGCGGCGTCAGCGCCCTCAGCGCCCTCAGCGGCGTCGGCGCTCCCGGCGGGTGCGGACCCGGCCTCGTCGGCGGCGCGTTCGGCCAGCCGCTCGACGAGGTCGCCCAGCCCGGTGCCCCCGCGGGGCGGCGTGTCCGGGCCGGTGCCGTCGGCACCCTTCACGGGCTCCTCCTCCGGCTCGCCGTTCCGCCCGGTTCCCGCCGTGGGCAGGTGGCGGACCACGCGTCGCATCTCCGGCATCACTCACCTCCCGCCACCGCCGTCGTACCCGGCGGTCACCGGGGGTATCGCTCGGGCGGCCACGATGTTCCACCCCGGTGGCGTGGTCCTGCAACACGTACGGGACCGTCCGGTCACGCAGTGCGCTCACCGGCCGCGTCTGCGTGCGGTTCCGCTGCGCGGGTGCCGGAACGTCCGGCCGATTCCCGGCACCCGTCGCGGCAGCCGGGTCACTGCGTGAGGACGTCCGCGACCGGCCGCAGCCGCTTCGAGCCCTCGTCGGCGTGGTAGTCGGCGCCGTCGGTGGCGTCCGCGCCGTTGCGGACCTTGAGCGCGTGCAGCACCGCGGAGAGCACGACGGCCACCACCAGGTTGAGGATCAGCGCCACGAAGCCCACGTAGATCTGCACCTGCGAGCCGGCGAAGGGGTGCCAGCCGAAGACGGTCAGCTTGTCGAGGGTGAGCGCGGAGCCGCCGAAGTGCGCCTTGTTCGCCGCCGGATTCGGAATGAGATAGAGCAGGTACATCCCGTACGCCATGCCGACGAGCCAGCCCGCCACCAGCGCCCAGCGGTGCAGCCAGCGGGTGTAGAGCGCGATCGCGACCGCCGGCAGCGTCTGCAGGATGATGACGCCGCCGATGAGCTGCAGGTCGATCGAGAACTGCGGGTCGACGAACAGCACGAACGCGACTGCCCCGAACTTGACGACGAGCGAGGCCAGCTTGGCCTGCCGCGCCTCCTGGTGCGGCGTGGCGGAGCGGTGGATGTACTCCTTGTAGATGTTGCGCGTCCACAGGTTGGCGGCGGCGATGGACATGATCGCCGCGGGCACCAGCGCCCCGATGCCGATGGCCGCGAAGGCGACCCCCGCGAACCAGTCCGGGAACTGGCCGTCGAACAGCACGGGGATGATCGTGTTGGTGTCCGCGCGCCCGGTCGCGTTGTTCGTGATCGGCTTCGAGCCGGCGGCGATCGCGACGTAGCCGAGCAGCGCCAGCAGGCCGAGCAGCAGCGAGTACGCCGGCAGCGCCACCATGTTCCGCTTGAGCACGTCCCGCCCGCGCGAGGCGAGCACGCCGGTGAGCGAGTGCGGGTAGAGGAACAGCGCGAGCGCCGAGCCCAGCGCCAGGGTGATGTACTGCAGCTGGTTGTTGCCGGTCAACAGGATCGAGCCCGCCGGCTTGCCGGTGGCCGGGCTCGGCTGGGCCAGCTTCTCGGAGGCCGCCCCGAAGATCGACGACCAGCCGCCGAACTTCGCGGGCAGGTAGATCACGGCGACCAGGATGACCAGGTAGATCAGGATGTCCTTGACGAACGCGATCAGCGCCGGCGCCCGCAGCCCGGACTGGTACGTGTACACGGCCAGGATCACGAACGCCACCAGCAGCGGCAGGTGCCCGGCGATGCCCGTGCCGTTGAGCCCCATGGTCCGCAGCACGGCCTCGAGGCCGACGAGCTGCAGCGCGATGTAGGGCATCGTGGCGACGATGCCGGTGATCGCCACGAGGAAGGCCAGCAGCGAGCTGCCGTAGCGGCCGCGCACGAAGTCCGCCGGCGTCACGTAGCCGTGCACCCGCGAGACCGACCACATCCGCAGCACCGGCAGGAAGACGATCGGGTACAGCACCACCGTGTAGGGCAGCGCGTAGAAGCCGAGGGCACCGGCGCCGAACATCAGCGCGGGCACCGCGACGAACGTGTAGGCCGTGTAGAGGTCGCCGCCGACGAGGAACCAGGTGATCCACGAGCCGAACTTGCGGCCGCCGAGGCCCCACTCGTCGAGATGGTTCAGCGCGCCGCCCCGCTGCCAGCGCGAGGCGACGAAGCCCATCACCGTCACCACGAGGAAGAGGACGACGAAGACGGACAGCTCCACCCACTGGATCATCGCCGGGCCCCCTCGTCCAGGTCGTCGACCCGCTCGTCGGCGTCGGGCGTGAACTCGCCGTCGCCCTTCGTCCGCAGGTACACGATCAGCACGCACACCACGCCGACCGGCACCCACAGGAACTGGGACCAGTAGAAGAACGGCATGCCGAACAGCTGGGGGTCCGTGCTGTTGAACCACGGCGTGACGAGCATGAGCAGCGGGACCAGCAGCAGCAGGTTCCACGGGCTCCAGCGGATCCCGCCGGACCCTCCTCCGTGTGCGGCCATGACTCCCCGATTCGATCGACGACGACCAGGACAGGCTCGGACTGCGGGCGCATCGTAGGTCGCCCGCGCGGAGATCGCCGGACCACGCGCCGGAAGATCGGATCACGGCACCCGGACGGGAGGCCCGGAGAACGCGGTCGGCCCGCCCCGGGGGTCCGGGACGGGCCGACGCGCGGGTGCGGCCTACGGGCGGATCACAGCCCCAGGCGCTGCTTGAGGTTCTCGAGCTCGTCGCGCATCGAGGTCGGCAGCTTGTGCCCGACCTTCTCGAACCACTCCTCGATGAGCGGGATCTCCTGCTTCCACTCCTCGGGGTCGACCTTGAGCGCGGCCGCGACGTCCTCGGCGGAGGCGTCGACGCCCTCGAGGTCCATCTGGTCCGGCGTCGGCACGTAGCCGATCGCGGTCTCGGCCGCGGCGGCCTTGCCCTCGATCCGCTCGATGACCCACTTGAGCACGCGGCTGTTCTCGCCGAAGCCCGGCCACAGGAAGCGGCCGTCCTCGCCCCGGCGGAACCAGTTGACGTAGAAGATCCGCGGCAGCTTGCCGGCGTCGGCGCTCTTGCCGACGTTCACCCAGTGCTGGAAGTAGTCGCCGACGTTGTAGCCGAGGAAGGGCAGCATGGCCATCGGGTCACGGCGCACCTGGCCGAGCCCGCCGGCCGCGGCCGCGGTCTTCTCCGACGACATCGTGGCGCCCATGAAGGTGCCGTGCTGCCAGTCGCGGGCCTCGGTCACCAGCGGGACCGTGGTCTTGCGGCGGCCGCCGAACAGGATCGCCGAGATCGGCACGCCCTTCGGGTCCTGCCACTCCGGCGCCACGACCGGGCACTGCGAGATCGGCGTGGTGTAGCGCGAGTTCGGGTGCGCGGCGTCCGTGCCGGACTCGGGCGTCCAGTCGTTGCCCTTCCAGTCCGTGAGGTGTTGCGGGTCGCCCTCCAGGCCCTCCCACCAGACGTCCCCGTCGTCGGTGAGCGCGACGTTCGTGAAGATCGAGTTGCCCGCCTCGATCGTGCGCATCGCGTTGGGGTTGGTCTTCCAGTTCGTGCCCGGCGCGACGCCGAAGAAGCCGAACTCGGGGTTGACCGCGTAGAGCCGGCCGTCCTCGCCGAAGCGCATCCAGGCGATGTCGTCGCCGACGGTCTCGGCGCGCCAGCCCGGGATGGTCGGCTGGAGCATGGCGAGGTTGGTCTTGCCGCAGGCCGACGGGAAGGCGGCCGCGACGTAGTAGGCCTTCTCCTCCGGGCTGATCAGCTTGAGGATCAGCATGTGCTCGGCGAGCCAGCCCTCGTCGTGCGCGATGGCGGAGGCGATCCGCAGCGCGTAGCACTTCTTGCCCAGCAGCGCGTTGCCGCCGTAGCCGGAGCCGAAGGACCAGATCTCCCGGGTCTCCGGGAAGTGGGTGATGTACTTCGTCTCGTTGCAGGGCCAGGGCACGTCCCGCTGCCCCGGCTCGAGGGGCGCACCGACCGAGTGCACCGCCGGGACGAAGCGCTCACCCGCGGGGCCGTCCAGCAGCGGCAGCACCGAGGCGCCCATCCGGGTCATGATCCGCATCGAGACCACGACGTACTCGGAGTCCGTGATCTCCACGCCCAGCATCGGCTGCTCCGCGTCGAGCGGGCCCATGCAGAAGGGGATGACGTACATCGTGCGGCCGCGCATGCAGCCGCGGAACAGCCCGCGCAGCGTCTCGCGCATCTCGGCGGGGTCGGCCCAGTTGTTGGTGGGGCCGGCGCCCTCCTCGGTGGCCGAGCAGATGAAGGTGCGCTCCTCGACCCGCGCGACGTCGTCCGGGTCGGAGGCGGCGTAGAAGCTGTTAGGCTTCTTCTCCTCGTTCAGCTTGACGAAGGTGCCGGCCTCGACGAGGCGGCCGGTCATGCGGTCCCACTCGGCGTCGGACCCGTCGCACCAGACGACGGCCTCCGGCGTCGTCAGCTCCGCGATCTCACGCACCCATGACAGCAGGCGCGCGTTGGTCGTGGGCGCATCGTCGATCCCTGGAACGGTCGCTGCGGTCATCGTGAGTCTCCTAGCCTGGCCGGCCCCCGTTCCCCGGCCGGGGGAATGCTGGCAGGGCCTCGCCTGGTCGGGACGAGGCCTGTAACGGGGAAAGATAGCTATGGAGGTTACCGGTGCGGCCCGGTTCCACACATCGATGCGAACTGTCGATTGACTCACAACACCGATCATGGAATCGATACAGTTTGTCCTGACAAAAGCTCTGACCACCGCATTCGCGGCGGATCGGGCACTGTGGTGACGTGGTCGCGGGACCCCTGTGGCCGGATCCGTGGTTCGGCGGTGCGACGCGGTCGTGTCGGCCGTGTGAAACGGCGCTCAGGGCTTACGAATTCGAAAAGCGCAACCATGCCCGCCGGAACAGCAATTCCGGTGCCCTTCAGGCGCTGCGCAACACACCCGTGCGCGAGGGCCTGCCGGTCGGCCGCGACGGGGTGCCCGCGATCGCCGGGAGCAGGATCGGGAGCCGGTGCGCCTGCACCTGCCAGAAGCGCGCCTCGGGGTCGGCGGCACGCCAGGCGTCGGCCAGCCGGGCGGCCGCCTCGGGGTCGGTGACCCGGCGGGGCCGGGGCCGCATGCCGCACCGGAGCCGGATCTCCGCGTCGAGCGCCCGCCAGGCGGCGTCGGCGGTCGAGAAGACCTGCACGTCGGCCGGACCGTCCTCGTCGCCCACGACCAGGGTGTACGCGCTCACGGCGTCCAGGGACACGGTCCGACCTCCTCGCACTCGCCCGCCGCGGCGTCGGTGGCGCGGTACGGCATCCGTTCACTTCGCCCGACCCGAGGCTCAACGGACATGGTGCGCACCGGTCACGCCCGCGGCGGTGCGACGCGCCGGACGGGCCGCCGGGGACGACGGGGGAATGCGCCGAACGGCGTTTGGGCGCGCGGTGAACGGGTGTCGCGCCGCTCCGTCACGTCGGCTCGCCGAGCCCCGCCAGCAGCCGGGCCAGCGCCGCGGGCTCGCTGAGCATCGGCCAGTGCCCGGTCGGGAGCTCGGCGAAGGACCACTCGGGCCCGGCCATCTCGGCGAACGCCGGGACCCCGGCCGCGATGAGCTCGCGCGCCTGCGCCTCGGTGAAGCTGCACGCCACGACCGTCTTCGGCAGGGACGCATCGGGCGTGCCGCGCCGCGCACCGGTGAGGATCACGCCGGCCGGTTCGGCGAGCGAGCGGGCGTGCACCTCGGCGAAGGTCTCCTCGTCGAGCCCCTCGGTGCTCGTCCCCAGCTGCGCGAACTCGGCCCGCGTGGGCATCGGCTGCACCCCGCCGTGCTCGGCGATCCGGGCCCGGATCCACTCCTGCGCCCCGGGCGGGTTGAAGTCGATCTGCGCCACGCCGTCCGGCAGCGGGCCGGTGTCGACGAACACGAGGCGCGTGACCCGGTCCCGGGCGCGTTCGGCCGCGGCCGCGCACACCGGACCGCCGCCGCTGTGCCCCACGAGCACCGCGGGGCCGGCCTTCTCCAGCGCCTCGAGCACCTCGTCGACGTGGGACTCCGCGGTGGCCTCGGGCTCGTGGCCCGGCTCCACCGCGAGCACCTCGTGACCTGCGGCGCGCAGCTCGGCGGCCACCGCCTCCCACGCCCACGCACCCAACCAGAAGCCCGGGACCAGCACGTATGTCGTCATGGACGGAACGGTAGAGCCGGAACAGGACGGATCCGGTCCTGTTTACCGGACCGGTGTCGGCCGGTCGTGTGCTCGCCCTGCCGGAGCTCCTGCCGGCCCGCCGCGGGCTGACCGGCCGGGACCGGCCCGGCGGCGCAGGCCCAGGACCACGGTGAGCGCGACGAGCAGCAGCGTGGCCGCGCCGACCCCGGCGGTGACGTCGACGCCGAGGGCGAAGGCCTGCCGTGCCGAGCCGAGCAGCGCGTCGGCGGCCGGACCCGGCAGACCGGCGGCGACGTCGACCGCCCCGCCCAGGGTCTGGCGCGCCGGCTCGTCGCCCGGCGGCAGTTCGGCGCCGGCGCCGGCCGGCAGCTCCACCGCCGCCCGGTAGACCGCGCTCAGCACGCTGCCGAGGACCGCCGTCCCCAGCACGGCACCGAGCTCGTAGGCGGTCTCGCCGACCGCCGAGGCCGACCCGGCCCGCTCGACCGGCGCGGCGGCGAGGATCGCGTCGTTCGTGATCGTCTCGGACAGGCCGATGCCCGCCCCGATGAGGATCGCGGCGACCAGGAGCAGGGCCGTTCCGGAGCCGACGTCGAGCCCGGTGCACGACGCGTAGCCCGCGGCCGCGAGCGAGAGGCCCGCCGGCACCAGCACCCGCATCGGGATCCGCCGGGCCAGCGCGGCGGCGCCGAGCCCGGCGAGGATCGTCGCGATCATCCCCGGGACGAGCACCAGGCCCGCGGCGAGCGGCGAGCGGCCGAGCACGAGCTGCAGGTACTGCGCCGCGAAGAACAGCAGTCCCGTCTGCGCGAACATCGTGGCGGCGTTGGCCAGCACGGCGGCCCGGACGACCGGCGACGCGAACAGGTCCAGGTCGATCAGCGGCCGGCGGCCCCGCCCGGGCAGCCGCCGGCAGCGGCGCACGAACAGCGCACCGGCCGCGGCCGCCACGACCGCCTCGACCGCGGCCGCCGCGGTGAACCCGTGCTCGCCGACCGTGTGGATCGCCAGGACCGCGGGCACCGCGGCGAGCATCGACAGCGCGACGCCGGCGAGGTCCGGGCGGCCGGGATCCGCCATCCGGGACTCCGGCAGCACCAGTGGGCCCGCCACCAGCACGAGCACCGCGACGGGCACGTTGACCAGGAACACCGAGCCCCACCAGAAGTGCTCCAGCAGCAGCCCGCCGACGATCGGGCCGAGCGCGGCACCCGCGGCGAAGGCGGTCGCCCAGATCGCCAGCGCGAGCCGGCGCCGGGTGCGGTCGACGAAGACCGTGCGCAGGATCGCCAGCACCGAGGGCATGAGCATCGCGCCGAAGAGGCCCAGCGCGGCGCGCGCCGCCACGAGGTGCGCCCCGTCCGTGGCGAAGGCCGCCAGCAGGGACACCGCGCCGAAGCCGGTGATGCCGGTCAGCAGCAACCGGCGGCGCCCGATCCGGTCGCCGAGCCCGCCCATCGCGACGAGCAGGCCGGCCAGGACCAGCGGGTAGACGTCGACGATCCACAGCAGGGTCGTCGCCTCGGGACGCAGCGCACGGCTGATCGCGGGCAGGGCGAAGCCGAGCACGGTGTTGTCGACGGCGACCAGGAGCGTCGGCAGGAAGAGCACGGCGAGCGCGAGCCACTCGCGCAGGCCGGCGCGGGTGCCGGGCGTGGGCGGGGCGGGGGAGCGGGTCGGCAGCGCGGCGGTCATGGCGGTGCGGGTCCTTGCGGGGTCGGGCGGCGCCCACCGGGGCGCGGGACGAGCGGGAAGGCAGCTGTACCGTCCGGACGGTATAGGTTGACCGTCCGGACGGTACAGTAGCTCCAACGGGCGGGTCCAGCCCGTCATTCCGCTGGTGAGCGGCCTCACCGGCCGCCGATGGGTAGGGTCCGGATGTGCCGAGCGCCCGCGACCGCGTCCTGGACGCCTACGAGACGCTGCTGATCGAGCAGGGTCCCGCGGGTGCCACGCTCGACGCCGTCGCCGGCGCGGCCGAGGTCTCCAAGGGCGGGCTGCTCTACCACTTCGGTTCCAAGGAGGCGCTGGCCGAGGGCCTGCTGCAGCGGCTGCGCGAGCGCAGCGCCGCCGACGTCGAGCACATGCGCACGGACCCGGACGGGGCCGTCGCCTACTACCTGCAGACCTCCGTGCCGGGGGCCGCGTCGCCGGTCGGCCTGACCCGCACCTACCTCGCCGCGCTGCGCATCGCCGACGGCAGCACCACCGGCGAGGCCACCCGGCGCGCCCTCGCGGACGTCGACGCCCAGGGCCTCGCCGCGCTGCGCACCGAGATCCCCGACCCGGTGCTGTCCTGGCTCGTGCAGCTGGTCGGCGACGGCCTCTACCTGCGGACGCTGACCGGCGCGCCGCTGACCGGCGACGTCGGCGTCGACGCCCTGCTCACCCGGCTGCGGGAGTTGTTGATCTCTTCGTCCCGCCGCTAACGCCGGCTCCCCGCGGGCCGAATCCCGGCGCGGGGGGACGAATCGGATGGTGCTGGTGCGACGCGGGGTCGTCGAGGTGGACGTGGACCGCGTGGGCGCGGGGCCGCCGGTGCTGCTGCTCGGCTCGATCGCGGGCGGGCGGCGGGTGTGGGACCGGCTGGCGGACTCGTTGCTGGACCGCTACCGGGTGCTGACGCTCGAGATGCACGGCCACGGCGCCACCCCGCCCTGGCCGGGCTCCCGCCCGCAGACGCTGACCGACGCGGTCCGGCTCGTGCACGCGGTGACCGCCGGCAGCACCGAGCGGCTGGGCCTGGTGGGGCACTCCTTCGGCGGGGCCGTCGCGATGCGGGCCGCCGTCGAGCTCGGCGAGCGTGTCCGGGCGCTGGTCCTCGTCGAGCCGACGCCCTTCGCGCTGCTCGCCCGGGCCGGGCGGGACGACCTGCTGGACGACGTCCGGCGCTCCCGGGACCGGCTGCGGGCCGACCTCGCCGCCGGCCGGCCGGAGGAGGCCGCGCGCGAGCTGACCGACCACTGGCTGGGACCCGGTGTGTGGGACGGGCTGCCCGCCGAGCGCCGGGCCGCGATCGACCGGAGCCTTCCGCACCGGCTGGCCGAGTTCGAGGCGCTGACGGACCCCGGGCTGACCCTCGCCGAGGTCGCGACGGCCGAGGCACCCACGCTGCTGATCCACGACCCGGGCACGCTCGCCCCGGTGCGCGCGCTGGTCGACGTGCTCGGCGAGGCCCGGCCGGACTGGGAGCGCGCGGCCGTGCCGGGGGCGGGCCAGTGGGCGCCGCTCACCGCGGCCGAGACGCTCAACCCGTTGATCGGGGAGTTCCTCGACCGGCACCTGGGCCGGTGAGCCCCTGCCCGACCACCCCGCGCGCGACGATCGGCTGCCCGACGGTCACCTGCCTCGGACCTCACCCACGGGGGCCCGGCTGCCCGGTCCTCGGGCCGCGCTCACCGGCCCGTCACCTGCCGAGCGACACCGACGACATCCGGAAGTCCGGGATCCGCATCGCGGGCATCCGCGCGCGGGTGAACCAGTCCTTCCACTCCCGCGGCAGCGCCGGCTCGGTGCGGCCCACCTCCGTGGTGCGCCGCAGCATGTCCAGCGGCGAGTAGTTGAACCGGAAGTTGTGGTCGACCTCGGCGGTGACCTCGCCGCCCTCGACCAGGTACACGCCGTCCCGGGTCAGTCCGGTGAGCAGCAGCGTCGCCGGGTCGACCTCGCGGATGTACCAGAGGCAGGTCAGCAGCAGGCCCCGCTCGGTGCGGGCGACCATCTCCTCGAGCGTCGCCGCGGAGCCTCCGGTGAGCAGCATGTTGTCGCCGGGCGGGGTGAACGCGGTGCCGAACTCGGCCGCCTCCGCCCGCGAGTAGACGAGCTCGTTGACCACGCCCTCGCGGATCCAGTCGACCCGGCGGGTGGGCGCGCCGTTGTCGAAGACGCTGACCCCGCCGCCCGAGCTCGAGGTGATCACCACGGGCTCGTACTCCAGGCCCGGCGCGGCGGGGTCCGAGGACAGGGTGAGCGGGAGGTCCGTGAGGCGCTCGCCGACGGCGGCCTTGCCGCTGAACGCGCTGTGTCCCTCCTGCGCGGCGCGGCCCTCCATCGACCAGCCCGCGTAGACGAGCATGTCCGAGACGGCCGACGGCGGCACGACCGTCTCGTACCGGCCGGGCTCCAGGCGGACCTTCCGCGCGCCCCACGCCAGCCGCTGCTCGGCCTCGGCGGCCAGGGCACGCACGTCGACGTCGGTGAAGTCGGTGGTCGCGGTGCCGGTCCAGGCCGACGAGCCGGCGTCCTTGACGTTCAGCTCCACCGAGCCGGTCGGCTGGACCCAGCGGCGCCGGACCCCGGTGGACGTGCCCAGCCACGTCGTCGTCAGGGAGTGGTCGGCGAAGCCGAAGTGGCGCAACGGTCCGTGCAGGACGTCGGCCAGGCCGGCGGCGAGGTCGGCGTAGACGGCGATCGAGGTCGCCGCGGGCGGCTCGGCCCAGCCCGGGTCCGCGTCGCCGGCCGGTTCGGGCAGCGGTGCGGCGTCGCGCGACGGCCCGGCGTCCCGGGCGCTGCGCTCGGCCGCGGCCACGAGCTCGGCGAGCCGCTCCGGCTCGGTGATCCGCTCGCCCGACGAGACGGTCCCGGCGGCGGTGCCGCCCGGCACGTCCACGAACGCGATCACGGTGACCCGGGCGGACGTGGTGTGCCCGTTGGTGGTCATCGTGGAGTTGGCCCAGCGGAGCACGGCCTCGCTGGTCTCCGCGACGATCACGGCGCAGCCGGTCAGGTGCGCCGCCGCGGCGAGCACCCGCTCGACCGTCTCCTGTGGACCGAGCATGCCGGTCACTCGCCCTCCTCCCGGGTGTTGAGCACGGTGACGCCGCGGAACAGCGCGCTCGGGCAGCCGTGGCTGACCGGCGCGGCCTGCCCGGGCTGGGCCTTGCCGCAGTTGAACGCTCCGCCGAGCCGCCACGTCGACGGCCCGCCGACCGCGGCCAGCGAGCCCCAGAAGTCGGTCGTGGTGGCCTGGTAGGCGACGTCGCGCAGCTGCCCGGCGAGCCGGCCGTTCTCGATCCGGAAGAAGCGCTGGCCGGTGAACTGGAAGTTGTAGCGCTGCATGTCGATCGACCAGGAGCGGTCCCCCACGACGTAGATCCCGCGCTCGACACCGGCGATCAGCTCGTCGGTCGTGGTGTCGCGCACCGGGTCCGGCTGCAGCGAGACGTTGGCCATGCGCTGGATCGGGACGTGGTGCGGGGAGTCGGCGTAGGCGCAGCCGTTGGACCGCTCGAGGCCCAGCCGCGGGGCGAAGGTGCGGTCGAGCTGGTAGCCGACGAGCGTGCCGCCCCGGACGAGATCCCACTCCGAGGTGGCCACGCCGTCGTCGTCGAAGCCGATGGTGGCCAGCCCGTGCGGGACGGTGCGGTCGCCGGTCACGTGCATGTGCTCCGAGCCGTAGCGGAGCGCGCCGAGCTGGTCCGGGGTGGCGAACGAGCCGCCGGCGTACGCGGCCTCGTAGCCGATCGCGCGGTCGTACTCGGTGGCGTGGCCGACGGACTCGTGGATCGTCAGCCACAGGTTCGTCGGGTCGATCACCAGGTCGTACGCGCCGGGCTCGACGGACGGCGCCTTCGTCTTCTCCGCCAACAGCTCCGGCAGCCGGGCGAGCTCGTCCTCCCAGTCGTGGGAGGTGCCGGTGAGGTACTCCCAGCCGCGGCCGGCCGGCGGTGCGAGGGTGCGCATCGTCTCGAAGGTGCCGGCCCCGGCGTCGACGGTCGTGGCGCTGAACCCGGGCTCGATTCGGACGCGCTGCTGCAGCGTCGTGGTGCCGGCGAGGTCGGAGTAGAACTTGCACTCCCGCACCTGCACCACCGAGGCCTGCACGTGGTCGATCCCGTCCGCGGCCAGCAGCCGCTGCGACCAGTCCGTGAGCAGCTCCACCTTGTCCCGGGTGGGCACGGTGAAGGGGTCGACGTCGTAGGCGGACACCCAGACCGCGTCCGGGTACACGGGCTCGTCGGCGCGCTCGACCCGCTCCAGTGCGACCGGTGCGAGGGTCCGCGCCACCGCCACCGCACGCTCCGCCGCGGCGCTCGCCGCCTGCACGGTCAGCTCGACGTGCGAGGCGAAACCCCACACCCCGTCGACCAGGACGCGGACCGCGAGCCCGGCGCCGACTCCGTCCGACACGCCCTCGACCGTCCCGTCCCGCAAGGAGATCCGCTGCGACACCGTCCGCTCCACCCGGACGTCGGCGTGCTGGGCGCCCAACAGCATGGCCCGGCTCAGCGCCGCCCCGGCCAGCGCCTGCAGCGGGAGCGAGCGGAACTCCGGGTCGACGGCGCCGACGGGGTCCGGGCCCGGGAACGCGGGGGCCGCGGGATCGGGGCGGGCGGGGCGATCGGAGCCGGCGGGGACCACGGCGCAGAACCTAACCCGCACCGGGCGGGCGCGGCACCTCCACCGCGCGGTCCGGGCGGGGATGCCTGGCGCACAAGGGCGTGCCGGTCGCGTGCGACGCGCGGAACAGGGGGCCGGGTGGTCAGGGGTCGGTGAACCAGGTCCACGGGGCCCACCACCGCACGTCCGACGGACCGTCCACCGTGGACGGGCCGACGGGGCGCGCCGGGAGCGTCGCGGGGCCGAGGCGCAGGACCCGGTCGGCGAGGCCGTCGCCGTCGAGGTCGGTGTGCAGCACCAGGTCCCGGCCGTCGGCGAGCACGACGGAGTCGGGCAGGCCGTTCCCGTCGGTGTCAAGGTCCCCCGGCCCGACGGCCACCCGCGTCGGGGCGACCGGCTCGGGCCACGGCGGGACGCCGAGGGGCTCGGGCCGGACCGGGGCGTCGACGTCGTGCCGATCCGGGCCGTCGGCCGGAAGCTCCTGCGGGTCAGGACGCACCGGAACCTCCCAGGGAACGCAGCTCCGCCGCGAGCGCGGTACGACGCTCGGCCGCGACGCGGTCGAGCAGCTCCGTGGCCCGCCGCTCGAGGTCGATCAGCAAGGCGGACAAGGCCGAGACGGCCGCGGCCTCGGCGTCGCGCAGCGCGGTGTCCAGCCAGTACCCCCACTGCTCGCGTTCGACGGCCGCCCGCCGACGCCGCGCGAGCAGCACCGTCGCGGCCACCGCCGACCCGACGGCGAGCGGCAGCAGCGTCCGGCCGCCGGCCACCGACAGCCCGAGCGCCGGGGCACCCGCGACGAGCACCAGCACCAGGCGGACGAGGCCCGCGCCCGACCCGGCCCGCAGGAGCGCGTCGACCCGTCCGACCCGCCCGGGCGGATCCGGCAGCGTGACGGCCGCCGCCGGTCCGGGTGCCGGGCGCGGGAACAGCGCGGGCGGCAGGGGGAGCGGGCCGAGCATGCGGCCGGCCGCGCGCCGGACGACGGCCTCGGCCTCCCCGCGGACCCGCGCGAGGAGTGCGGCCGTCGCGCGCCGGATCGCGGGCTCCAGGACCGTGGGCAGCGCCGCCCGCGGCCCCGTGATCCACGGAGCGCTCAGGGCGCGCAGATCACGCAGGGACGCCGTGAGTTCCGCGGTCCCGCGGAGCCGGACGAGGGCGAGATCGCCGCGCAGCCGCGCCCGGTGCCGCCCGGCGGCCTCGGCCAGCGCGGCGACCAGCTCGGAGCGCCTGGCGCGCAACGCCTCGGCACGACGGCGGATGGGGAAAGGGTGGGTGCCCGCGACGGTGGTCACGCCGCGGAGCATCGCGCGACCTCACCGCGGGTGACGCCCTTCCGCAGCAACGCTTCACGATCGTGAACGGGCCGCCGCGGCGCCGGCGACCCGGGGGTGCCCGCAGGGACCGCCGTCCGGCGACGCGACGTCCGCGAGTTCCGCCCGATCGCACCCCGCCCCTCGCCCACGGGCCGCGCGTACGTCACAGTGGGCCGTCGGGACGTGACGCGACGGACAGGGGGACGACGGTGGGCCGACGGGGCGGGGGAGCGGGCCGATGAGGCCCGGCGCGCCGCCCGGTGCCGGCCGGGTCGCCGAGCTGTCCGGGGAGGTCGGCCCCGAACCGGACCCGGCCGGCTGGACCGGGCTGGACCAGCGCGGGGTGCCGGTCGCGGGCGTGCTGGCGACGGTGACCGTCGCCGTCCTGGGCGCGACGGCCGTGGTCGCCGTCGCAGTGCGCGAGCCCGACCTCGCCGGCCCGGTGGCGCTCTGGACGCTCGCCGTCGCGCTGACCGCGGTCGCGGTCGCGGTCGCCACCTCCTACGCGCGCTGGCGCTGCTCGCACTACCGGATCACGACCGAGCGGGTGGAACTGCGGACCGGCGTCCTCGTCCGGCGGGCGCGGAGCCTGGCCATCGGCCGGGTCCGGACCGTCGACGTGACCGCCGGCCCGGTCCTCCGCGCGTTCGGCCTGGTCACCCTGCGCGTCGGCACCGGTCAGCAGCGCGGGCGCGGCGAGGCGACGCTGCGGCTGCGGCCGGTCGAGCGGATGGAGGCCGACCGGCTGCGCACGCTCCTGCTCGACCGGATGCGGTCCGCGGGCGGCCCGCCCGCCGGTCCCGCCGACGGGCGCATCGCCGAGCTGGACCCGCGCTGGCTGCGCTACGGCGTGCTCTCCACCGCCAGCCCGCTGTTCGGGATCGCGGTCCTGACCGTGGTCCTCGCGCTCGTCGACCGGCCGCTCGGCGGGCTGCTGCGGACGGTCCCGCCGGGCGTGCGGATCGTGCTGGTCGTGCTCGGGATCCTGCTGGCCGGCGCCGCGGTCGCGTTCCTGGTCTACGCCGAGACGTGGAGCGGGTTCCGGCTCGACCGCGAGCCGGGCAGCACGCTCCGCGTCCGCCGCGGGGTGCTCACCACCCGGTCGATCTCGCTCGAGGAGCGCCGGCTGACCGGCGTCGAGCTCGTCGAGCCGCTGGGGGCGCGGCTGGCCGGGGCCGCCCGCGTCGACGCGGTGGCGACCGGCCTGCTGGTGGGCAACGGCGCCGAGAGCACCGAGCACCGCACCCTGTTGCCGACCGCGCCGCGGCGGCTGGCCGAACGGGTCGCCGCGGTGATCCTGGGCGAGTCCCGCTCCCCGACGGCCGCGGCGCTGCGCCCGC